>NZ_SRLW01000159.1:0-22683 GCF_006518215.1 Myxococcus sp. AB025B | reverse complement strand
TCCCTCCCCTCCCCATCCAGTACGCGGATTTCGGCGCGTGGCAGCGCACCGCCATCCTCGAAGGCCGCTTCCCCGAGCAGGAGTCCTGGTGGCGTCAGCGGCTCGCGGGCATGCCCAGGCAGCTCGACGTCCCCACGGACCGCAAGCGTCCGGCGAGCTGCCCGCTCACCTCCGTGCGCCTGCCCGTGGAGTTCCCACGCGCCCTGGCCCGCGAGCTGGGCGCGTTCGGCAAGCGCGAAGGCTACACGTCGTACATGCTGGTGCTCGCCGCGTGGCAGACGCTGCTGCACCGCTACAGCGGGCAGACGGACATCATCGTCGGCACGCCCATCGGCAACCGCACCCGGCCGGAGCTGCTGCCGCTCATCGGCTACGTGGCGCACTCGGCGGCGTTCCGCACCAGCTTCGCGGATGACCCGACGTTCCGGGACCTGCTCAACCGCGTGAAGCAGGAGCTCAACGAGGTCCAGTCCCGTCCGGACGTTCCCTACGAGTACCTGGTCGAAGCGCTCATCCCGGGCAAGGACATCGGCCGGGGCCGCATGGCCGACACCGTCTTCGTCTTCCACAGTGGCATCAGCGGCGGCGCCGCGGCCTTGGAGATGACGGGCGTGCGCGGCTCCATCGTCGAGGTCCCGGACGGTCCGGTGCAGTGGGGCACCACCCTGTCGGACCTGACGCTCGTGCTGGGTGACGAGTCCGGCCGGGTCCACGGCGCGCTCGAGTACGCGACGGAGCTGTTCGACGAGAGCACCGCGCAGGGCCTGGTCGACCATCTGCACGTGCTGCTCGCGTCCGCGATGGCCCGGCCCGACGAGCGGGTCTCCCGACTGCCGCTCGTCACCGAGGCCGAGCGCTCCGCGTGGCCCGCGCCACGCCCCACGCAGGTCATCACCTCCATCCCGGCACAGCTCTCCGAGCGGGCGAAGCGGGATTCCAACGCCGTGGCCGCGCTCGTCGGTGAGAAATCCTGGACCTGGGCGGAGCTGTCCCGTCGCGCGGTGAGCGTCTCCGCGAGACTGCGCGCCAGCGGCTTGAAGAGCGGTGCGACCGTCGCGGTCTGCCTGCCCCCCTCCCCTGACAAGCTGGCGGTCCTCTGGGGTGTGCTCGACGCGGGTGGCGCGGTCGTGGCCCTGGGCGCGACGGACCTGGGTCGACTGTCGACCTATGCGTCCCAGGACGCCGCGACGCCCCTGCTCATCACGTGGCGTGGTGTCGTCACGTCCTCCAAGCTGGACGCCTCGCGCGTGCTGTACGTGGAGGAACTGGAGACCACCGCATCGGTGAACCCGAGCGTGACTCGCGCGGACGCCCCCGCGTGGCTGTTGCCCTCGGGGACGAACCAGCCCGCGTGGACGCTGGACCACCACGCGCTGGCGGACCTGTTCACCGCGATGGATGCGCGGTTGCGTCCGTCGGAGGGCGGCACCTGGCTGGCGGCGCTCGACACGTCGACCGAGCGGCCGGAGCTGGAGATGCTGTGGGCGCTCTCGCGCGGCCTGCGCGTGGCCTTCCCCTCCGAGGCCGTGACGGCCCGGCTTGTCCGACTCCAGGGCGGCGGACCGCGCACCCAGGCGATGGACATGAGCCTCATCTACTTCGCCAACGATGAGGACTCGCTCACGGGGCCGAAGTACGAGCTGCTCATCGAGGGCTCGAAGTTCGCGGACGCGCATGACTTCTCCGCCGTGTGGACGCCGGAGCGGCACTTCCACTCGTTCGGCGGTCTGTACCCGCAGCCGGCCGTGGTGGCCGCGGCCATTGCCACCGTCACCAAGAACCTGAAGCTGCGCTCCGGCAGCGTCGTGCTCCCGCTGCACGACCCGATGCAGGTCGCCGAGCAGTGGTCCGTGGTGGACAACCTCTCCGGCGGCCGCGTGGGCCTGTCGGTGGCCACGGGCTGGCACGTGGCGGACTTCTCCTTCGCCCCGGCGAACTTCGAGGACCGCCGCAACGTCCTGATGAAGCACCTGGAGACGCTGCGCTCGCTCTGGCGGGGTGAGAAGCAGAAGCGCGTGGGTGGCGGCGGCGTGACGGTGGAGGTGGCCCTGCGTCCGAAGCCCGTGCAGCGCGAGCTGCCCGTGTGGCTCACGGCCGTGGGCAACCCGGAGACCTTCCGTCTGGCCGGCGAGGTGGGCGCGGGCGTGCTCACGGGCCTGCTCGCGCAGTCCATCGACGAGCTGAAGTGGAAGGTCGCGATGTACCGCGAGGCATGGCGCCGCAACGGTCATCCGGGCCGTGGCCACATCACGGTGATGCTGCACGCGTTCATCGGTGACGACGAGCAGGAGGTGCTGCGCACGGTGCGCAAGCCGCTGCTCGGCTACTTCCGCAGCTCGGCCGAAATCACCGCGTCGCTGCTGGCGGCCCAGGGCCACCAGGGGGAGATCGACAAGGTCTCCGAGGAGGACATCAACACGCTCCTGGAGCACACCTTCGAGCACCACGCGAAGGGCACGGGCCTCATCGGCACCGTGGAGAGCGGGTTCAAGCGCCTGCTCGATGTCCGTGAGGCGGACGTGGACGAGGTGGCCGCGCTCATCGACTTCGGCCTGGACACGCCCATCGTCCTGAAGGGGCTGGAGAAGCTGGCCGTGCTCCGCCAGAAGCTGGTGCAGGAGGCCGCGTCCCGCCACGAGCAGGTCGTGGTCGAAGGCGACCAGGGCGTGAGCGAGGTGCTGGAGCTGGCGCGTCGCTCCGGCCAGGTGTTGCTGCACACATCGGCGCGACTGGCCCGCACGCTGACCGAGCTGCCCGGTGCCCGTGAGGCGCTGAGCCCCGTGGGCGCGCTGGTGCTCGATGGGGCCTCGGCCGAGCTGGCCACGGCGCTCGCGAAGAGCTCCGGGCTCCAGGTACTGCTCGCGGGAGCGCCACGTGAGGGCGCGCTGCTGCCGCGTGCCCCCGAGGAGCGCGTGCCCGCGGGGCTGCGCCCGTGGATCCTCGACTCCGCGGGGCTGCCTGTGCCCGTGGGCGTCGTCGGTGAGCTGGCGCTGGAGGGCGCGGGTCTTCCCTCCGGATTGTGGCGCTCCGAGGACGAGGAGCGTCGTCGACTGGTGGCGCATCCGAAGGGCGCGTCGTCCCAGCTGTTCCGCACGGGACGCCACGCGCGACTGCGCGCGGATGGTCGCCTGGAGCCGGTCAACGTCCCGGTGCCCAAGGCCCCTGCCCCGGCAGCCAAGGCCCCGCCGCCCGTGCGGACCGAGGCTCGCCCTGTCGCCGCGCCCGCCGTGCCCACGGGGATTCCTCGCGCACGCAGGGACAAGCCGCTGCCGCTGTCGTTCGCGCAGCAGCGCCTCTGGTACCTCCAGCAGTTGGACCCCACGAGCACGGCGTACAACAACAGCTCCAGCTTCCGGCTGGTGGGGCCGTTGGACACCGCCGCGCTCCAGCGTGCGCTCGACGAGCTGATGCGTCGTCACGAGGTGATGCGCACCACGTACCAGCTCACCGAGACGGGGGCGACGCAGGTGGTCCAGCCCGCGACCGGGCTGCCGATGCCGCTGGAGGACGTGCCCGGCGAGACGCCCGAGGCCCGTGAAGCCGCGATGCTTCGCCGCTGCGAGGAACAAGGCGCCTGGGTGTTCGACCTGGCGCGCGGCCCGGTCATCCGCGCCGTGCTGCTGCGCATGGGACCGCAGGACCACGTGCTCAACCTGGTCATGCACCACGTCATCTCCGACGCGTGGTGCTCGCTGGTGCTCGCGCGCGAGATGTCCGTGCTCTACGCCTGCTACAACGCGGGCATCGAGTCGCCGTTGCCCGAGCTGCCCGTGCAGTACGCGGACTACGCGGTCTGGCAGCGCGAGTACCTGGAAGGCGTGGTGCTGGACGGGCAGCTCCGGTGGTGGAAGGAGCAGCTCCTCGGTGTCCCCGCGCTGGAGCTGCCAACGGACCGACCGCGTCCGGCGGTGCAGTCCTACGACGGTGGGAGCCTGCGCTTCGTGGTGGGCCGCGAGGTGGCGGAGCCGCTGCTCGCGCTGGGCCGCAAGGAAGGCGCCACGTCCTTCATGGTGATGCTGGCGCTCTACCAGGCGCTCCTGGGTCGTCACGCGGGCCAGGACGACTTCGCCATCGGCATCCCCATCGCGGGTCGTACGCAGCCCGAGACGGAGGGGTTGATCGGCTGCTTCGTCAACACGTTGGCGATGCGCACCCAGCTCACCGAGGCCCCGACGTTCCGTGAGCTGTTGGGCCGGGTGAAGAAGCAGTCCCTGGGCGCGTTCTCCCGGCAGGATGCGCCGTTCGAGCGGCTCATCGAGCTGCTCCAGACGCCGAGGGACCAGAGCCGCACGCCGGTCTTCCAGGTCGTCCTCAACGTCATCAACACGCCGCCCGCGGAGACCTCGCACCAGACGCTCAAGCTGAGCCAGCTGGATGTCGCCACCGGCACGTCGAAGTTCGACTTGAGCTTCGAGGTCGTCGAAGGCCAGGGCGAGCTCCACTGCCGCTTCGAGTACGCGGCGAAGCTGTTCGATGAGTCCACGATGAAGCGACTGGTCGAGCACCTCTCCGTGCTCGCTCGCGCCGTCGTCGCATCTCCGGACCTGCCGGTGCAGCGCCTGCCGCTGATGGGTGAGGCGGAGCGGCAGCAGGTGTTGGTGGGTTTCCAGGGGAGGACGGAGGCGTACCCGAAGGAGGCGACGCTGCACGCGCTCATCGAGGCGCAGGTGCGACGCACGCCGGAGGCGGAGGCGGTCCGCTTCGAGGGAAGCACCCTCACCTACGCGCAGCTGGATGCACGGGCGAACCAGTTGGCCCACCACCTGCGGACGTTGGGAGCGAAGCCGGGGGTGCTGGTGGGGGTGTGCCTGGAGCGCTCGCTGGAGTTGGTGGTGGCGCTGCTGGGAGTGCTCAAGTCGGGAGCGGCCTACGTGCCGTTGGACCCGGCGTACCCGCGGGAGAGGTTGGCGGGGATGCTGGAGGACGCGGACGCGCCTGTCCTCGTCACGCAGGAGAAGCTGAAGTCGGTGCTGCCGACGACGGGCGCGCAAGTGGTGAGCCTGGACGGCGGGTGGGCCGAGGTGGCCCGACAACCGGTGGGGTACCCCGGTTGGGAGGCGGAAGCGGGCTCGCTGGCGTACGTCATCTTCACCTCGGGCTCCACGGGCCGTCCGAAGGGGGCGATGAACGCGCACGCGGGCATCGTCAACCGGCTCTTGTGGATGCAGCAGGAGTACGGGCTGACGGCAGCGGACACGGTGGTGCAGAAGACGCCGTTCAGCTTCGACGTGTCGGTGTGGGAGTTCTTCTGGCCGCTGCTGACGGGGGCGAGGTTGGTGGTGGCGAAGCCGGGAGGGCACCAGGAGCCGGCGTACCTTGCGAAGCTGCTGCGAGAGGAGCGAGTGACGACGGTGCACTTCGTGCCGTCGATGCTGAGAGCCTTCCTGGAGGAGCCGGGCCTGGAGGGGCTGAGCCACCTGCGGCGGGTGGTGTGCAGTGGAGAGGCGCTGACGGCGGAGCTGGTGGCGAAGGCGCACGCGCGACTGCCGGCGGGTGCGGAGGTGCACAACCTCTACGGCCCGACGGAGGCGGCGGTGGACGTCTCGTACTTCCACTGCACGCGGGGCACGCCGCGCACGAGCATTCCGATTGGGCGTCCGGTGGCGAACACGCGGCTGTACGTGCTGGACGCGCAGGGCCAGCCGACGCCGGTGGGAGTGCCCGGAGAGCTCTTCATCGGCGGAGTGCAGGTGGGGCTGGGGTACTGGCGCCGGCCGCAGCTGACGGCGGAGCGCTTCGTGCCGGACGTGTACGCGCAGGTGCCCGAGGCGCGGCTGTACCGCACCGGAGACGTGGCGAGGTGGCGGGCGGACGGGACGCTGGAGTACCTGGGCCGCTCGGACTTCCAGGTGAAGCTGAGAGGCTTCCGGATTGAATTGGGAGACATCGAGGCGGCGCTGCTGTCACACGCCTCGGTGCGAGAAGCCGTGGTCCTCGTGCGCGAGGACTCCCCGGGTGACCAGCGTCTCGTCGCCTACGTCACGGGTGACGCCGAGCCGCTGACCGCGTCGCTGCTCAAGACGCACCTCCAGTCTCGGCTGCCCGAGTACATGGTGCCATCGACCTTCACGCACCTGGGTGTGCTCCCGCTGACTCCCAGTGGCAAGGTGGACCGCAAGGCCCTGCCCGCGCCGGAGGCTCCTGTTGCCCAGCCCGGCCGCTACGTCGCACCTCGGACGCCCGTGGAGGAGACGCTCGCCACGCTCTTCGCGCAGGTCCTCGGCGTGGAGCGCATCGGGATTCACGATGGGTTCTTCGAGATGGGCGGTCACTCGCTGCTCGCGACCCAGGTCGTGGTCCGCGTCCGGAGCGCGCTCGGGCTGGAGCTGCCGCTGCGCACCCTGTTCGAGGCCCCCACCGTGGCCGCGCTCGCGGAGCGGCTGGATGCACGTCGTCCGGGAGTGGAGCTGCCGCCGATGGTCCGCGTGGACCGGACGAAGCCCATCCCGCTCTCGTTCGCGCAGCAGCGCCTCTGGCTCATCAGCCAGTTCGCCGGCGCGGTCAGCGCCTACAACATCCCGCTGGCCCTGAAGCTCGAGGGCACGCTGGACCTCTCCGCGCTCCAGCGAGGCTTCGACGCGCTCATGGAGCGACACGAGGCGATGCGCACCACCTTCCGCGCGGACGGTGACACGCCCGTCCAGGTCATCCACCCGGCCTTCCCCCTGCCCTTCCAGTTCGTGGACCTCACGTCGCTCACGAACGCGAAGGAGCGTGAGGCGGAGACCGTCCGGCTGGCGCTCGAAGAGGCACGGCGCCCGTTCGACCTGCTGAGCGGCCCGCTGGCCCGCGCGCTCCTGTTGAAGCTGGGCGAGCAGGAGCACGCGCTGGTGCTCAACATGCACCATATCGTCTCGGACGGCTGGTCCACGGGGGTGCTGGTCCGTGAGATGGCCGCGCTGTACGCGGCGTTCCATGACGAGCGTCCCTCGCCGCTGCCGGCGCTCCCCGTGCAGTACGCCGACTTCGCCGTCTGGCAGCGCGACTGGCTCCAGGGGCCGGTCTTGGAGGAGCAGGTCGGCTACTGGCGCAAGAAGCTCGAGGGCGCGCCGTCGCACCTCGACCTCCCGACGGACAAGCCGCGCCCCGCGCAGCAGTCCTTCCATGGGGCCGCGGCGCTGATGCACCTGCCGCTGCCGCTCACCGAGGCGCTGGAGACCTTCGCCCGTCGCGAGGGCGCCACGCCGTTCATGGTGCTGCTCGCGGCCTTCCAGGTCCTCCTGCAGCGGCACTCCGGACAGGACGACATCCTGGTGGGCTCACCCATCGCCGGACGCCGACTGGCCGAGTCCGAGGCCCTCATCGGCTACTTCGCGAACACGCTCGTCCTGCGCTCCCGCATCCGGGGGCAGGACTCGTTCCGCGCGCTGCTCGCCCAGGTGCGGGACACCACGCTGGAGGCGTTCGAGCACCAGGACGTGCCCTTCGAGAAGCTGGTGGAGGAGCTGCACCCGGCCCGGGACGCCAGCCGCACGCCGCTGTTCCAGGTCTCCTTCACGCTGCACAACGCCCCGCTGCCGGCGCTGTCCCTGCCCGGCCTGACGCTGCGGCCGATGGACCACCACCACGGGGTCATCCGCTTCGACATGGAGCTGTCCTTCCATCGCGAGGAGACGGGCTTCCGCGGCGGCATCAACTACGCCACGTCCCTCTTCGACCACGACACCGTGGCCGCCATGGCGAGCCACCTGCGCGTGCTGCTCGAAGAGGTCATCGCCTCGCCGGACGTCCCGCTCGCCCAGGTCTCCATGCTCACCCGCGAGGAGCGCGACCGGGTGCTGGTGGAGTGGAACGACACCGCGACGAAGACGCCGCGTCCCCCGTCGATTCACGACGCCTTCGCGAAGCAGGCGGAGCGCACGCCCCAGGCCATCGCCCTCACGCACGCGGAGGGCCAGCTCACCTACGCCGAGCTGCGCGCCCGCGCGAACCAGGTCGCGCACCACCTGCACGTGATGGGCGTGCGTCCCGGTGGCCGCGTGGGTCTGTGCGTGGAGCGCTCCCCGGAGCTCATCATCGGCATGCTGGGCATCCTCCAGGCGGGCGCGGCCTACGTGCCCCTGGAGCCGAGCTACCCCACGGAGCGCCTCACGTGGATCATCCGTGAGTCCGGAGTCAGCATCCTCCTGACCCAGGAGCACCTCGCGGACGAGCTGCCCGAGCTGGGCTGCCTGCCCGTCCTGCTGGACGCGGAGTGGCGCGCCATCTCGAAGCAGCCGACCACCGCGCCCGCCATCTCCGTGGGCGAGGAGGACCTGGCCTACGTGATGTTCACGTCGGGCAGCACGGGCCAGCCCAAGGGCGTCTGCGTTCCCCACCGTGGTGTGCTGCGACTGGTGCGCGACAACACGTTCATGCGCTTCGGGCCGGACGAGGTCTTCCTCCAGCTCGCGCCCGTGGCGTTCGATGCTTCCACGCTGGAGGTCTGGGGCGCGCTGCTCAACGGCGGACGGTTGGTCCTCGCGCCGCCGAAGGCGCAGTCGCTCGAATCGCTGGGCGCGCTGCTGAAGAGCTCGGGAGTCACCGCGCTGTGGCTGACGGCGGCCCTCTTCGACCAGGTCGTCCAGCACCAGGGCGAGGCGCTGGCGGGAGTGCGCCAGGTGCTCGCGGGTGGCGACGTGCTGCCCGTGCAGCGCGTGACGGAGCACCTGTCACGAATCGGGCCGGACGCGGTGTTCATCAACGGCTACGGCCCCACGGAGAACACCACGTTCTCCGCCACGCACACGCTGCGGGCCGGGGACACGGTGGGCCGCTCGGTGCCCATCGGCCGTCCGCTGTCGAGCTCCACGGCCTACGTGCTGGACGCCGCGCTCCAGCCCGTGCCGCCGGGAGTCACCGGTGAGCTGTTCGTCGGAGGCGACGGCCTGGCCTGGGGCTACCTGAACCGCCCGGACCTGACGGCCGAGCGCTTCGTGCCGCACCCGTACGCCTCGACGCCGGGCGCCCGCCTGTACCGCACGGGCGACAAGGCGCGCTGGCGCGCGGACGGCACGCTCGAGTTCATGGGCCGCGTCGACTTCCAGGTGAAGATCCGCGGCTTCCGCATCGAGCCCGGCGAGGTCGAGGAGACGCTGCGCCGCTTCGCCGGCCTGCGGGACGTCGTCGTGGTGGCCCGCGAGGACATCCCGGGCGACAAGCGGCTGGTGGCCTACGTCGTCCCGGAGGTCGAGGGCGTGGACGTGGGCGCGGTGAAGACCTTCGTCCAGCGTCAGCTCCCCGAGTACATGGTGCCGTCGGCCATCGTGGAGCTGGCCGCCCTGCCCCTGTCGTCCAACGGCAAGGTGGACCGCAAGGCCCTGCCGGCCCCGGAGGCCCCTGTCTCCAAGGACCCGGCCGAGAACGCCCCGCGCACACCGCTGGAGACGCAGCTCGCGGGCATCTGGGCGGAGGTGCTGCACCTCGACTCGGTGGGCATCCACGACGACTTCTTCGAGCTGGGCGGCCACTCGCTCCTGGCCACGCAGGTGGTGTCTCGCATCCGGGCCACGCTCGGCGTCGAGCTGCCCCTGGGTGAGCTGTTCGGCGCGTCCACGGTGGCAAAGCTCGCGGAGCGCCTGGCCAACGCCACGGTGGCGAAGGCCCCGGCCCTGACGCGCGTGCCGCGCACGACGGACCTGCCGTTGTCCTTCGCGCAGCAGCGGCTCTGGTTCATCGACCAGCTGGAGCCCGGGTCCACGCTCTACAACAACCCGTTCCCGCTGCGCCTGGAGGGCACGCTGGATGAGCGGGCCCTGCGGCGCACCTTCGACGAGCTGGTGCGGCGTCACGAGTCGCTGCGCACCACGTTCCGCGCGGAGGGTGGCCAGGCGGTCCAGAAGATCCACCCGGCCACCTTCGTGCCCGTGCAGAAGGTGGACCTGTCGCGCATCGATGAGGAGGACCTCCGGATGGCGGAGGCCCTGCGGCTGTCGAACGAGGAGGCGCGTCGCCCGTTCGACCTCTCGCGCGGACCGCTGCTGCGCACGCTGCTCATCAAGCTGCGTCCGCAGGACCACATCCTGCTGCTCCACGTGCACCACATCGTGTCGGACGGCTGGTCGCTCGGCGTGTTCGTGCGGGAGCTGACGTCGCTCTACGAGGCGTTCCGCAAGGGGCTGCCCTCGCCGCTGCCGGAGCTGGCCGTGCAGTACGCGGACTACGCCGTGTGGCAGCGCTCGTGGCTGCGCGGCGCGACGCTCGAGGCTCAGGTCGGCTGGTGGAAGCAGCAATTGGAGGGTGCGCCGTACGCCCTGGACGTGCCCACGGACAAGCCGCGCCCGGCGGTGTTCACCCACAAGGGCGCCGTGCTGGACCTGGTCATCCCGCTGAAGCTCAGCCAGGCGCTGGAGTCGCTGGCGCAGAAGGAAGGCGCCACGCCGTTCATGGTGCTGATGGCCGCGTTCCAGACGCTGCTGCACCGGTACTCGGGCCAGGACGACATCCTGGTGGGCTCCCCCATCGCGAACCGCAACGTGGCGGACACGGAGGTGCTCATCGGCTTCTTCGTGAACACGCTGGTGCTGCGCGCGCGCTTCACGCCGAAGATGTGCTTCCGCGAGCTGCTGGCCCAGGTGCGCGAGCGCACGCTCGGTGCCTACGAGCACCAGGGCGTCCCGTTCGAGAAGATCGTCGAGGAGCTGCAACCCACGCGCGACGCGAGCCGCACGCCGCTGTTCCAGGCGATGTTCACGCTGCAGAACGCGCCACTGCCGGAGATCGTCCTGCCGGAGCTGTCCGTGGGGCCCCACCCCATCGACTCCACCAACCTGGCCATGTTCGAGCTGGGGCTGGACCTGACGCGCGCGCCGGAGGGCTTCTCCGGTGGCTTCACGTACAGCACGGACCTGTTCGAGCGCGCGACGATGGAGCGCTTCGCCGAGCACCTGCTCGTGCTGCTGCGAGGCATCGTCGCGAACCCGGGCACTCCGCTGGAGGAGCTGCCGCTGCTGCCTCCCGAGGAGCGCAAGCAGCTGCTGCTGGAGTGGACGGGTGAGCGCGAGCCCCTGCCCGCGGACGCGCGCATCCACGCGCTCCTCGAGGAGCAGGTGCTGCGCACGCCGGACGTCATCGCGGTGGTGTCCGGTGAGGACTCGGTCACCTACCGTGAGCTGGACACGCGGGCCACGCGGCTGGCGTGGCGCCTGCGCGAGCTGGGCGTCGGGCTGGAGACGCGGGTGGCGGTGTGCGTGGAGCGCTCGGTGGAGCAGCTGGTGGCGCTCCTCGGCGTGCTGAAGGCCGGTGGTGCCTACGTGCCGCTGGACCCGGAGTACCCGGCGGAGCGGCTGAGCTTCATGCTGGAGGACAGCGGCGCGCGCGTGGTGGTGGCACGCGGGCAGGTCCGCGAGAAGCTGAGCGACACCACGGACCGCGTCTACCTGGACGTGGACGCCGTGCCCGAGACGGGCGACGTCGCTCCGCTCTCCGTGGTGGTGCCTCCGGAGGCGGCGGCCTACGTGCTCTACACGTCGGGTTCGACGGGTCGGCCCAAGGGCGTCGTGGTGCAGCACCGCTCGCTGGTGAACTTCACCCGCGCGGCCTGGAAGACGTACCCCGTGGAGCCGGGGGACCGCGTGCTCCAGTTCGCCTCCATCAGCTGGGACACCAGCGCGGAGGAGATCTACCCGTGCCTCACCCGAGGCGGGACGCTGGTGCTGCGCACGCCGGACATGCTCGACGTGCCGGAGGTCTTCCTGGCGCGGTGTGAGGCCGCGGGGGTGACGCAGCTCAACCTGCCCACGGCCTTCTGGCACGAGGTGACGGCGAGCCTGGAGGAAGGCCGCGCGAAGCTCCCCTCGAAGCTCAAGTGGGTGGTGATTGGCGGAGAGCGCGCCGCGCCGGAGCGGGTCGCCGCGTGGCGTCGCACGGTGGGCTCCGCCCTGCCCCTGCGCAACACCTACGGACTCACGGAGGTGACGGCGGTGGCCACGGCGGTGGACCTGATGGCGTCCCCGGCCGAGGCGTTCGAGAGCGCCCAGGAGGTGCCCATCGGCCGGCCGCTGACCAACGTGACGACGTACGTGCTGGACAGCGCGTTCATGCCGACGCCCACGGGCGTGGTGGGCGAGCTGTTCATCGGCGGTGAAGGCGTCGCGCGTGGCTACCTCGGCCGGCCGGACCTGACGGCGGAGCGCTTCATCCCGAGCCCCTTCGTCGAGGGTGAGCGGCTCTACCGCACGGGAGACAAGGCGCGCTGGCGACGTGACGGCGGCCTGGAGTACCTGGGGCGCGGCGACACGCAGGTGAAGGTGCGCGGCATCCGCATCGAGCTGGGGGAAATCGAGGCCGCGCTGCGCGCCCACGCCGAGGTGCGCGACGCGGTGGTGCTGGATCGCGAGGACCTGCCGGGCGACAAGCGCCTGGTGGCGTATGTGGTGCCGACGGAGGCGAAGGCGGGCGTGGAGCCGACCCTGGACATCCTGGGCCTCCATGACCACCTGAGGCAGCACCTGCCCGTGTACATGGTGCCCGCGGCCTTCGTGCCACTCGCCGCCCTGCCCCTCACGCCCAACGGCAAGGTGGACCGCAAGGCGCTGACCGCGCCGGATGCGAACCTGCACCGGGTCAGCCGCCAGCATGAGCCTCCCGCGACGCCGCTGGAGGGTCGTCTGGCCGAGCTGTGGCGGGAGCTGTTGAACGTCCCCACCGTGGGCCGTCGCGACAACTTCTTCGAGCTGGGGGGCCACTCGTTGATGGCCACGCGGCTGGTGGCGCGAGTCCGCGAGGACTTCAAGGTGGACCTGGGCCTGCGGGCCTTCTTCGAGTCCCCCACGTTGGCGGGGCTCGCCGAGCGCATCTCCGGCGCCACCTGGGGGGACACGCTCCCCGACCTCGGTGTGGACCGCGGTGATGGGCCGCTGCCGCTGTCCTTCGCGCAGCAGCGCCTGTGGTTCCTGGACCAGCTCCAGCCGGGGATGGCGATCTACAACATGCCCGTGGCGCTGCGCCTGTCGGGACGCGTGGAGCGCGCCGCGTTCCATCGCGCCGTCGACGAGCTGGTGCGTCGTCACGAGTCCCTGCGCACCACGTTCGAGACCGTGGGCGGTGAGCCTCGACAGGTCATCCACCCCGCGCAGCCCGGCAACCTCCGGGTGGTGGACCTCTCCCGCGTCTCGGCGGACGATCGGATGGAGGAGGCCTACCGGCTGGCGCGCGAGGACTCGCTCACCCCGTTCGACCTGCGCACGGGTCCCCTGCTGCGAATCACGCTGCTCGTGCTGGACGCCAAGGAGCACGCGCTGCTCGTGTGCATGCATCACAGCATCTCGGACGGCTGGTCGCAGGCCGTGCTGGTGCGTGAGTTGGTCCAGCTCTACGAGGCCTTCCGGAGCGGTCGTCCGTCGCCGTTGCCGGAGCTGCCGGTGCAGTACGCGGACTACGCCGTGTGGCAGCGCCGGTGGCTCCAGGGAGAGACCCTTCGGAAGCAGCTCGATTGGTGGAGCCAGCAGCTCGCCGGAGCCCCGGGAGCGCTGGACCTGCACACCGACAAGCCGCGTCCCGCGGTGCTCTCGCACCAGGGCACCACGGTGCCCGTGAGCGTGTCCCCCTCGCTCAGTCAGGCGCTGGAGGCGCTGGCGCGCCGTGAAGGCGTCACGCCCTTCATGGTGTGGATGGCGGCGTACCAGGCGCTGCTGCACCGGTACTCGGGGCAGGATGACTTGCTGGTGGGCACGCCCATCGCGGGTCGGCGTCACGCCAGGACGGAGGGTCTCATCGGCTTCTTCGTCAACACGCTGGTGATGCGCGCGAGCTTCACGCCGACGCTCACATTCCGGCGCCTGTTGGCGCAGGTGCGCGACTCCACGCTCGGGGCCTACGAGCACCAGGATGTCCCCTTCGAGCGGCTGGTCGAGGAGCTGCAACCCACGCGCGACCTGAGTCGCACGCCGTTGTTCCAGGCGCTCTTCGCCCTCCAGAACATGCCGAGCGCGGAGCTGACGTTGCCGGAGCTCTCGCTCAAGGGCGTGGAGGTCGAGTCCACCGTCAGTCGCTTCGAGCTGGAGCTGGCCCTGGTCCGCACGCCAGCGGGCTACCAAGGGGCCCTCAGTTTCAGCACGGACCTGTTCGAGCGCTCCACCGCCGAGCGCATGGTGACGCACCTGCTGCGCCTCGTGGAGGCGGCCGTCGCCGAGGCGGACGCGCCGCTGTCCTCCCTGTCCCTGATGGACGCGACGGAGCGTCAGCGCATCCTCGTGGACTGGAACGACACGGCGGCCGACTACCCGTCGGAGTCCACCCTGCCCGCCCTGTTCTCCGAGCAGGCCCGTCGCACGCCCGAGGCGATTGCCCTCCAGTTCGAGGGCCAGCGCCTCACGTACGCGGAGCTGGAGGCCCGGTCGAGTCAGCTCGCCCGGCATCTGTTGTCGCTCGGCCTGGGCCGTGAGCCGCGCATCGCGGTGCTGATTCCTCGCGGGCTGGAGCTTTACGTGGCGCTGCTCGGCATCCTCAAGGCCGGTGGCTGCTACGTCCCGCTCGACGCCGCGCATCCCCAGGTGCGCATCGCGTTCATGCTCGAGGACTCGGGTGTGGCGGGTGTGCTCACGGTGAGCGCGCTGGGGGCCTTGCTGCCCTCGGGCTCGTGGCCCGTGGTGACGCTCGACACCGAGTGGGAGCGAATCTCCCGCCAGTCGACGGAGGCGCCGTTCGTGCCGATGAGCTCGGACAACCTCGCGTACGTCACGTACACGTCCGGCTCCACGGGGACGCCCAAGGGCGTGGCCATCACCCACCGCGGGGTGCTGCGGTTGGTCTCGGGCGTGGGCTTCGCGTCCCGCGAGCCGGGCGAGGTCATCCTCCAGGTGGCGCCGCTGACGTTCGACCCGACGGCGCTCGAGGTCTGGAGCGCGCTGCTCACGGGCGCTCGGCTCGCGGTGTACCCGCCGACGACCCCGGAGGTCTCCGAGCTGGCCCGGGTCATCGACGAGCACCGCGTCACCACGGCGCTGCTGGCCACCGCGCTCTTCGATGTCATGCAGCAGCACGAGCCGGACGCGCTGTCCCGCCTGCCCCGCCTGTGGGTCGGCGGAGACGTGCTGCCCCTGCCCACGGCTCGGGAGCGACTGGCCAAGGGGGGCTCGCTCATCAACGCGTATGGCCCGACGGAGGTCACCGTCGTCACCACGCAGCACGTGCTGCCCGCGGGCGCGTCCATCGACACGGCCGTCCCGATTGGACGCCCGATTCCGAATACACGGGTGTACGTGCTGGATGCGTCGCTGCATCCCGTGCCCGTGGGCATCCCCGGTGAGCTGTTCATCGGCGGCCCGGGCCTCGCGCGTGGCTACCAGGGCCGACCCGCGCTCACCGCCGAGCGCTTCGTTCCGGACCCCTTCTCCACCACGCCCGGCGAGCGCCTCTACCGCACCGGGGACAAGGTCTGCTGGACCGAGGACGGCGCGCTGCGCTTCCTCGGGCGCATCGACCTCCAGGTGAAGGTGCGCGGCTTCCGCATCGAGCTGGGCGAGATTGAAGCCTCCCTCCGTGCGCACCCCGAGGTCCGCGAGGCGGCGGTCGTCGTCCGCGAGGACGTGCCCGGAGACAAGCGCCTGGTGGCCTACGTCGCCACGGCCGACGGCCACGCGCCGAAGGGAGAGGACCCGAAGGCGTGGCTGCGGCAGCGGCTGCCCGAGTACATGGTGCCCGCGCACGTCGTGTTCCTGTCCGCGCTGCCCCAGTCGACGCACGGCAAGGTGGACCGCAAGGCGCTGCCGAAGCCGGACGCCTCGGGGCTCGACACCGGCAAGGCCCACGAAGCCCCGGCGACCCCGGCCGAGCAGCGCCTGGCCGAGCTGTGGAAGGAGCTGCTCCAGGTGTCCCGCGTGGGACGTCACGACAGCTTCTTCGAGCTGGGAGGCCACTCCCTGCTGGCCACGCGTCTGGTGGCGCGCGTCCGCGACGAGCTGGGACAGGAGCTGGGCGTCCGCGCCCTGTTCGAGTCGCCCACGCTGTCCTCGCTCGCGGCGCGCCTCCAGCAGGGCCTGCCCGAGGAGCAAGGGGTGACGGTGCTGCCGCCGCTCGTCGCCGCGCCGAGGAACGGGCCGCTCCCGCTGTCCTTCGCGCAGCAGCGCCTGTGGTTCCTGGACCAGCTCCAGCCGGGCAGCGCGCTCTACAACATCCCCTACGCCCTGAAGCTGACGGGCGAGGTGGAGCTCTCGTCACTCCAGCGTGCCTTCGATGCGCTGGTCCAGCGTCACGAGTCCCTGCGCACGACGTTCCTCATGGAGGACGGTGAGCCGAGACAGGTCATCCACGCGCCGGTGCCTCGGCCGTTCGCGATGGTGGACCTGCGCGCGTCGTCACCGGAGCAGCGCGAGGCCGAAGTGCGACGCGTCATCAGCGAGGACGCGGTGCGCCCGTTCGACCTGTCCACCGGTCCCCTGCTCCGCGTCACGGTGATGCGACTGTCGCAGACGGAGCAGGTGCTGCTGGTGTGCATGCACCACATCATCTCGGACGGCTGGTCCATGGGGGTGTTGGTGCGCGAGCTGACGATGCTCTACACGGCCTTCCAGCAAGGCGGGGCCGTGGAGCTTCCGGAGCTCCCGGTGCAGTACGCGGACTACGCCGTGTGGCAGCGAGGCTGGCTCCAGGGCGGCGCCCTGCGTGCACAGCTCGCCTGGTGGAAGCAGCACCTCGACGGCGCAGCGCCCGCGCTGGAGCTGCCCACCGACAAGCCTCGTCCGGCCGTGCCTTCGTCCAACGGCGCGCTGTTGCCGGTGTGGCTGCCGGCCGCGCTGAGCGACGCGGTGGACGTGGCGACGCAGCGCGAGCGCGTCACCCCGTTCATGCTGTTCCTGGCCGTCTATCAGGCCCTGCTCCAGCGCTACTCGGGCCAGGAGGACGTCGTCGTGGGCTCGCCCATCGCGGGCCGGCGTCACGCGCAGACGGAGGGACTGCTGGGCGTCTTCATCAACACGCTGGCGCTGAGGGCCCGCTTCACGCCGGAGCTGACGTTCAGGGGCCTTTTGTCCCAGGTCCGTGACGCGACGCTCGGGGCCTTCGAGCACCAGGACCTCCCCTTCGAGCGACTGGTGGAGGAGCTCCAGCCCGCGAGGGACCTGGGCCGCACGCCCTTGTTCCAGGCGATGTTCGTGCTGCAGAACGCGCCGTCGCCCGGGGTGTCGCTGTCGGGCCTGACGATCGAGGCGATGGACGTGGAGCTGGCTTCGACGAAGTTCGAGCTCAACCTCCACCTGTTCCGGGCGCCCGACGGCTACCGGGGCGGGCTCTTCGTCAGCACGGACCTGTTCGAGCCCGCCACGGGCGAGCGGCTGGTGCGTCACTTCCAGCAGCTCCTGGAGCGCGCGCTGGCGAACCCGGATGCGCCGCTCGCGACGCTCCCGCTCCTCACGGACGCGGAGCGCCAGCGTGTCCTCGTGACGGAGCCCGCACCCGTGTCGCCGGCACTCCCGTTCCATCGTCTCTTCGAGCAGCAGGCGGCGCGCACCCCTGATGCGCCGGCGCTCCGCTGCGAGGAGCAGGAGTGGACGTACCGTCGGCTCGATGAACGGGCGAACCAGCTCGCGCACCACCTGCGCTCGTTGGGCGTGGGACCGGATGTCCCCGTGGCCCTGTGCCTGGAGCGAGGCGTGGAGCTCATCGCCGCGCTGCTGGCAGTCCTCAAGGCGGGCGGAGCCTACGTCCCGCTGGAGCCGTCACAGCCGGCCGCGCGGCTTCGCGCGCTCGCGGAAGAGGTCTCCGCGCCCGTCGTGGTGACGGCGTCCGCCCATGAGTCGGCCTTCGAGGGACTGTCCCTCCACCGCGTGCGCGTGGACACGGACGAGGCCGTGCTCGCGAGGCAGTCCACCCAGGCGCCGCGAGTCGAGGTCCGGGCCGAGCACCTGGCCTACGTGCTCTTCACGTCGGGCAGCACCGGTCGCCCCAAGGGCGTGGCGGTGTCGCACGGTGCGCTGATGAGCTACGTCCACGCGGTCATCGACCGGCTCGCGCTGACGGAGTGCAAGAGCTTCGCGCTGGTCTCGACGTTCGCCGCGGACCTGGGCAACACGGTGCTGTTCCCCGCGCTCGTCACGGGCGGACTGCTGCATGTGTTGACGCAGGAGCGGGCGCGCAGCCCGGAGGGCATGGCCGAGTACTTCCAGCGCCACGCCGTGGACTGCATGAAGATCGTCCCGTCCCACCTCGCGGCGCTGATCACGGGGGGCGAGACGGGAACCATCGTGCCGCGCAAGCGACTGGTCCTCGGCGGCGAGTCCTCGTCGTGGGCATTGCTGGAGCGGGTGCATGCCCTCGCGCCCGAGTGCCAGGTCTTCAATCACTACGGCCCCACGGAGACCACGGTGGGAGTCCTCGCGGGGCGGGTGGAGCTGCCGCCCGGTGACAAGGCTCCGGCGCAGGTGCCGCTCGGTCATCCGCTGGGACAGACGCGCCTCTACATCCTCGACGCGAGCCTCCAGCCCGTGCCCGTGGGGGTTCCGGGTGAGCTGTACGTGGGGGGCCCGCAGGTGGCGCGGGGCTACCTCGGTCGCCCGGAGCTGACGGCGGAGCGCTTCCTCGCGGACCCGTTCAGCAAGGCACCCGAGGCGCGGATGTACCGCACGGGAGACCGGGTCCGGTGGCTCGAGGATGGCCGCGTGGAGTTCATCGGCCGCGTGGACTTCCAGGTGAAGGTGCGTGGCTTCCGCGTGGAGCCAGGCGAGATCGCCACGGTGCTCCGCGGCCATGGCTCCCTGCGAGACGCCATCGTCGTGGCGCGAGGAGACGGCGCGGACCGGAAGCTCGTGGCCTACGTCGTGGCGTCGTCGTCCGTCGCTCCGGAGGTCCTCTCGCTGAGGACGTGGCTCCAGCAGCGCCTGCCCGAGTACATGGTGCCCTCCGCGTTCGTCACCCTCCCCGCCCTGCCGCTGACGCTCAACGGCAAGGTGGACACCAGGGCCCTGCCGGAGCCCACGCTCGAGGCCTCCAGCCCTCAGGATCTGCTCCCGCCCAGGACGCCGCTCGAGCTCCAGTTGGTGCGCGTCTGGGAGGACGTGCTCGGGGTTCGTCCCATCGGTGTCCGCTCCAGCTTCTTCGAGCTGGGCGGCCACTCGCTGCTCGCCGTGCGCATGATGTCCGCGGTGAGCGAGGCGGTGGGCCGACCGGTGCCGCTGGCCGCGCTGTTCCAGGCGCCCACGGTGGAGCAGCTCGCCGCGTTGCTGCGCGACGGGGCCACGATGACGGGTACCTCGCCGGTGGTCCCCTTCGGAACCCTGCGTCCGGGTGGGAAGACGCCGTTCTTCTGCGTGCACCCCGTGGGCGGCAACGTCCTCTGCTACGCGGAGCTGGCGCGTCGGCTGGGGACGGAGCGTCCGTTCGTGGGGCTCCAGGCCCAGGGCGTCAATGGTGAGGCCACGCCGCGAGGCACCGTCGAGGAGATGGCGACGGCCTACGTGGACGCGATGCGGAAGGTCCAACCGTCCGGCCCGTATCTGTTGGGCGGCTGGTCGCTCGGAGGCGTCATCGCCTACGAGATGGCGCGGCAGCTTCGTGAGCAGGGCCAGCGGGTGGAGCTGCTCGCGCTCATCGACGCGTACGCCCCGGGCGCGGTGAAGGCCCCGGAGCCCTCGGAGATGGACCGGCTCCAGGTCATCGGGATGTTCGTCCAGGACCTGCTCGGCGCCTCGTTGGCCCACGTCGAGCTGGACCTGGAGGCGCTCGCGGCGATGTCTCCGGACGCGGTGCTCGAACACCTGCGTGTCGAGGGCGAGCGCGCCGGAGTCCTGCCCCTCGGGACGGACCCCCGGCAGCTCCAGTCCCTGCTCCAGGTGTTCGAGTCGAACCTGAAGGCCGCGCGGCGCTACGTCCCCCGGCCGACCCTGGAGCGCGTGGTGCTGCTCAAGGCCACCGAGCATGACGCCGAGCTGCCCGCGGATGGCGGCTGGTCCACGCTCGTCGGCGCGGGACTGGAGCGGCACCCCGTGGTCGGCAGCCACTACGGCGTGCTCCGCGCGCCGGGCGTCCAGGCGCTGTCCGAGCGTCTGCATGAGGCGATGAAGCACCTGCCCTGAGCGGGGGCTTCACCCGGGTGGCTGCTGTCCTCGAACCTCGAAGGTCCGAGGCGGCAGCCACCTGAAGCGCGAGACCTACGCCGCCGCGACGACGGGGACTTCCGCCACCGGGGCCAGGGGGGCGACCAGGGACTTCTGCTCCCAGATGCGAGACCGCCAGCGGACCCACATGGAGATGCCGCGGACCCACTCGTCCGCGGCGACCGCCAGCCACACGCCCGCGAGCCCCAGGTGGAGCTTGAAGACGAGCACGTAGCCCAGCGGCAGGCTCATGCAGACCATCGACAGGAAGCCCATGTACACGGTGAACGGCGCGTCCCCCGCCGAGCGCAGCGCGTTCACCAGCACCAGGTTGAACGAGCGCCCCGTCTCCAGCAGCAAGCCGATCACGATGACCTGCGTGGTGAGCCGGACGATGTCGCCATCATGGGTGAACATGCCCACCAGCGGCACGCGGACCAGGATGACGGCCACGTCCACGAGGAAGGTGATGGCCACCGCCCACTTCAGGCTCTGGAGCACCCGCCGGTACGCGTCCTCCGCGCGTCGCGCGCCCACCAGCCGTCCCACGATGATGGCCGTGCCCATGCCGACGGCCAGGCTGAACAGGAACACGTACTGGGAGATGGCGTTCGCGTACTGCCGGGAGGCCAGCGCCGTCGAGCCCAGGAACGTCACGTAGTACAGGAACACCGCCTGGCAGCACTGGTACGTGCCCTGCTCGACGGCGGAGGGCACGCCCACGCGGAGGATCTTCCGCACCATGTCCGAGGTGAACCGGACGAAGTCGCGCGCCTTCATCCGCACGTCCATCACCCGGTACAAGAGCCACACGAACACCACGAGCGCCAGCGCGCGGCTCACCACCGTGGAGATGGCCGCGCCCGCGACCTCGAGCCGGGGCAGCCCCAGCAGCCCGAAGATGAGCAGCGCGTTGCCTCCCACGTGCAGCGCGTTCATCCCCATCGCGATGAACATGGACTCACGCGTGAAGCCGTACGTGCGGATGAGCGCGGAGCACACGTTGATGAGCGCCTGGAGGAAGATGAACCCTCCGGCGATGCCCATGTACGTGCGGGCCTGCGCCAGCACCACGCCCTCCAGGTTCATCCGCGCCAGCAGCGCGTCTCCGCCCAGCAGCAGCCCCGCGCTCACCGTCACGCCGAGCAGCAGGTTCAACGTGATTCCCACCGCGGCGATGCGCGCCGCCTCCTCGGAGCGCCGCGCGCCCAGGTACTGGGACACGACGACGGAGGCGCCGTTGCTCATCACCTCCATGATGAGCAGACAGATGAACAGGAACTGATTGACGACCCCCACCGCGGAGACGGCGTCGTCGGACACACCGCTGAGCATCAGCGTGTCCGCCGTTCCCATCATCATGAAGAGGAGGAGCTCCAGGAGTATCGGCCACGTGAGCCGGAACAACCCCATCCTGGCGGGGTCCTGCGCAGTCGAGAGTGACATGGTTCGCCGCGATGAACGCGGGCGGGGACTAACAGGCGCCTCGATGTGTCGCCAGCCACATCGTGCTCGCCTGCCGCGCGTCACAAGAGCCTCGCGGCTGCTGTGAGCTCAAACCACCTCGCCTCGCTCGCGACGGACGCGCGAGCGGCGCGGGCCTCAGTGCTTCATCAACTCGTGCGACGGGTCCACCGAGACGGTCACCTTCTCCGGCGACGACGTGGAGGCGACCTTGAAGAGCGGGTCGGAGCCGCTGCCCTTCACGGTGTTGCGGGGCCCGGACGTGGGCGCCGCGGGCTCGTCGTTGGACACGGGCGAGGCCGTCACCGCGGTGTTGCCCTGCGCCTGCGCGGCGGCCAGCCGCTTGTTCCGGCTGCGGCGCCACAGGAAGAAGCCCACGGCGGCGACGGCGAGCACACCCATCACGGTGTACTGGCCTTCCTTGAACTTGCTGATGAGCATGTCCAGCTCGCCACCGAAGTGGAAACCGAGCCAGATGAACACCGGCGCGGACAGCAGCGCGGCCAGGCCGTCCCAGAAGATGAAGCGCCAGTAGGACATGCCCACCGAGCCCGCGGTGAAGTACGTCACCGCGCGCACGCCCGGCATGAAGCGGGCGATGCAGACGATCTTCTGCCCGTGGCGCTCGAAGAGCCCCTCCACGCGCGCGCGCTTCTCCGGCGTGACGATGCGCGCGAAGAACCCTCCGCCGCCCTTCGGCGCCTCCTGGGTGGCCCCGGTGCCCCGCCCCAGCCTCCCGCCCAGCCTGCGGCCGGCGAAGAAGATGAGGCTGTCGCCCACCAGGATGCCCATGAAGCCGACCACCATCATCACCGGCAGGCTCGCCGCGCCCTTGTGGGCCAGGAAGCCGCCCAGGATGAGCGAGATGTCTTCAGGCAGCGGCACGCCCAGGCCACAGGCCACGAGGATGCCGAAGACCATGGCGTAGGCAATGAAGCCCTGGGAGTCGCCAAGCAGGGTGGTGAGGAAATCAAGCACGCGTTGTCCCGTCCGTTCACTTCCGAGGGGCCTGCTGGGGCACCGCCCGAGCCAGCCCATCCAGCGCCCACGCATCAACCGGGCGCGCCTCCTCAAAACTCCGCGACAGGGTCTTCAACCCGAAATACCCGTCGCGCCCGGCCGCTTCGTAGGCCCCGGCCGGAGCCCCCGTGGCCGTCAGGGCCAGCGCCCGACTCAGGAGCGCGACCCCGTACTCGTCGACCGTCCCCTCACC
>NZ_SRLW01000158.1:0-22723 GCF_006518215.1 Myxococcus sp. AB025B | reverse complement strand
GCTCCAGGAAGAGGACCTCCCCACCCCGCGATGAGCGAGGGAGCAGCCCGCCTCACTGCGCCGCCATCTCCCTGGCCACCAGGGGCGGCACGCCGTAGCGATAGTCGAAGTGGTACTTGCCCTCCGCGTCGAGGCGGAAGAGGAGCCACGTCCACGCCTCCCGCTGCCCCGCCGGCGTGTGCTCCTGCAAGGTTTGCAGCGCCTCCAGCGCCTCCAGCGTCAGGTCCACGTCGGTCCGCTGTTCGTGCAGGAAGCAATGGGCGATGTACTTCTCGGACGTCTCCCCACCCCACGCGTAGCGCTCGTAGTGCACCTCGACGCGCTCCCAGGGCTGGGGCACGGACTCCAACAGCGCTTCGATGAACTGCTCCTGCAGCTCCAGCATGGCCGCTCCTGTCGTCCGCGCACGGCAAGGTCCGTGCTCGACGATAGTCGGTGCACGGAGGCCAGGGGGCGCACTGTCAGGAGCCGCCGCAGCGGATCTGCAGCGGATGGCTCTCCAGCACCATGCACTCGCCGGAGCTGCACGTGAACAGGTCGCAGATGGCCGGGGACTGGACGCAGCGGATGTCACGGCCCGCCCCCAGGTCGAACCAGGCACAGGCGTAGCCCTCCGGACAGGTGAGCTCGACGCCCTCGCACTCCGGCCCCAGGACCTGGTCACCCTTCAACGACAAGGGGGAGTGGGAGGACGGGGGCGGCTCGCCTTCGGGGCCACGACAGCCGGCCAGGAACACCACCGCCACGAGCCACGTCCATCCCGGAACAGACCTGCCCGGCACCCTCGAGAGACCCTTGCTCGACGTCATGCGCGTCGCGAAAGCAAGACAGACGCCAGCAACGAACTCCGGCCAGAAGCCGCTGCCCTCGTCCGGAGCGCACCACGAACGTCACGTGGCTTCGCGTCCGGCCACGTGGAAATCCACGGCCCCCGCCAGCCCCTCTCAGTTTTCCGAGGCACCACGACGTCGAGGACCCGCCCCCGGAGCCCAGCGGCCCCGAGGGCGGAGCCGCGACCGCTCATTCGCAGAGGAAGGCGTACTCGTCGGAGTACTGCGTCACCACGCCGGACTGGGTGATGTAGCCCAGGCAGTCCCCATGCACCGCGCCCGCCCACCGCGTCTTCGCGGCGTCGTGGTAGTACGTCCGGTGGAAGCCCTGACGCCCCCCACCCGGCTGCTCGGAGCGCTGCTCCACCGAGGCCGTGGTCTCCGGGGCAACACCTTCCTCCATCTCGGCCGGTCCACCACAAGCGCCGAGCAGCAACGCGGAGAATCCAATCACCCAACGAGACAGCGTCATCCGGGGCCCCTTGTCGTGAGAACTGTGTCGAAGTTGCAGTAACAACGATATCGAGCCCAGGTCCGCCCCGTCTACCCGGAGAGGGCCGTGAAACACGGGTGAACCGTGGCCGAACGGACTGTTTCAAGCGAGGGCGCGACCTACACTGGGGCCACTCCACCCTGTCCTCGGATTCGCTCGCACATGAAGCCCACCGTCGGTGACATCTTCGTCGTCTACACCCCTCGGCTCGCGGCCTACACCGCGGTGCAGGTCACGGCGTTGAAGCAGGAGGGGAAGGACGAGCTGGCCTGTGTGCTGTCCCTGGATTGGGTGGGGCCCGAGCTCCCGGACGCGGCGGCGGTGGCGGCGATGAAGCCCATCGTCTTCAACTTCTTCTTCTGGAAGGAGCACCACGTCCACGTCTGGGCGCCCATCGACGTGCCGCATGGCTACGTGCACGTGGGCAACCGGCCGCCGCTGCTCACGGAGAAGAGCGTCAGCTACAGCAACTGGCCCACGGGCCGCTTCACCTTCAGCCAGCGCCGTTGGGAGGCCATTCCCCAGGCGACCCGGGACCTCTTCAAGCAGACCCTCGCCAAGGAGGACCGCAGCGAGCTGGTGACGCTGGGCGGCCTGGAGCTGCGCCGCACGACGCAGCGGCTCGACACGGACCGGCTCCGCGCCGTCTCCGACCTGGCGGTGTTCGAGGCACTGCCCATCCTGACGTCGGTCAACGCGGATGCACCTGTCACAGGATTGTCGTGGATGTGTCGGTGCGACAGCCGCGCAAGCCCGAGTGGCTGGCGGAGAACCTGGACAATCCCTTCCGCCACTGGGACGGCGAGGACAACATCCCCCCGGCCAAGGCGAAGAAGGCGGCGGCGCTGTATCGCCAGGCGCGCTCGGCCGCGCTCGCGGCCACCCCCCAGCACGGCGGCTCACCGTCCGCGCTCGTCTCCGCGCTCACCCCCATCGTCAAGGACTACACCGAGGGCTTCAACAAGCTGGATGCGCGCCACGCCTTCATCTTCACCGTGGAGCGAGAGCACATCCACGACGCGCTGATGGGCATCCTCGACGCCGTGGATGAGAAGCTGCGGGCCGCCAGCAACGCGTCCGTCGTCCCCCTGGACCGCGACGCGCTCGTGGCGGTGATGGACTCGGTTCGCGACTTCTAGCGGGTCCTGGCACCCGCCCTGTTCTCCATGTTTTTCTGTCTTTTCACCTTGGACGCCGCGCACGTAATGGGAGACACGCCCTGGAAGGCCTCGGGGCACCCCATCCGTCGCGGCAAAGGGAGACGACATGAAGAGGGCAGCATGGAGAACGACCGCCAGCAGCGGTCTGCTGATGCTGGGTTTGATGCTCACAGGGAGCACCGGCTGTTCCGGCGGTGATGGGGCGTCACCAGCGACCCACCTGGGCGCCAGCACGGGCTCCCTGGTGAATGGACCGGACCTGGTCATCACCGCCATGGTGGTGCCGCCGAGCTTCCGCGCCAGCAACTACCCCTACTCGCAGGCGCCGAAGGCGAAGGTCACCGTCTGCAACCAGGGCACCTCCCACAGCAGTTCCACGGAGGTGGGCTTCTACATCTCCATGGATGATGTGCTGACGTCCCGGGGGCCCAGCGCGCCGCCTGTCCCCGTCACGGACCAGACGCAGGTGGGCAACGCCTACGTGCCGGACCTGTATCCCAGTCAGTGCGCCACGCTCACCACGGACCTCTGGCCCCACCTGCCGCCGGACGCCAATGGCCTCCAGGGGGCCTACTACTTCGGCGCCATCGTCGATGAGTTCGAGAACGTGGCGGAGACGCGCGAGGACAACAACGCGTTCATCCACGGCCTCGTCGGCTTCGGCGACAAGTCGGACCTCGTCGTCACCGCCATGAAGGTGCCGCCCAGCCTCCGCATCGGCTGGAGTCCTTCGTCGCAGCCCGTGACGGGCACGGTGACGGTGTGCAACCAGGGCACGCAGGACAGCGGGTCGACGCAGGTGCGGCTGTACCTGTCCATGGATGACGTGCTGACGGCGATGGGGCCCAACGCGCCGCCCAATCCGCCCATGGACCAGTCGCCGCTGGGCTTCGTCCCCGTGCCCTCGCTCTTCGCCGGACGCTGCGCCACGGTGTCCACCCAGCTCACGCCCCAGCTGCCTCCGGACGCACAGGGCAACAACGGCGCGTACTACGTGGGCGCCATCGTCGACGAGGACGCGAACGTCCAGGAGCTGCGCGAGGACAACAACGCGTTCATCCACGGCCTCGTCGGCGCCGGCAACGGGTCCGACCTGGTCATCACCGGCATGGTGGTGCCGCCCAGTCTGCACAACAGCGGATACCCTTCGTCGCAGCAGCCCAAGGGCTCCGTGACGGTGTGCAACCAGGGCACGCAGCCCAGCGGGCCGACGCAGGTCCGGCTCTATCTCTCCATGGACGACGTGCTGACCGCCATGGGCCCCAGCGCGCCGCCGCAGCCCGTCACGGACCAGGCGCCGCTCGGACATGCTCCGGTGCCCTCGCTCTTCCCCTCACAGTGCTCCACCGTCTCCACGAACCTCTCGCCCGCGCTGCCTCCGGCGGCCCAGGGCCTCGAGGGCGCGTACTACGTCGGCGGCATCGTCGATGAGCAGGAAGACGAGCAGGAGCTGCGCGAGGACAACAACGCGTTCATCCACGGCCTCGTCGGCTTCGGAGTCCAGGCGGACCTGGTCATCACCCGCATGGAGGTGCCACCCAGCCTGCGCGGCAACAGCTACCCCTCCTCGTCGGCCCCGAAGGCGAAGGTCACCGTCTGCAACCAGGGCACCTCCCACAGCGACGCCACGGAGGTCCGGCTCTACATCTCCATGGACGACCAGCTGACCTCCATGGGCTCCGGCATGCCGCCCTATCCCGTCACCGACCAGGTGTACGCAGGCAGCGCCTGGGTGCCGAACCTCTACCCCACCCAGTGCATCACCGCCGCCGCCGACATCTGGGGCAACCGGCCTCCGGGCGCGCAGGGCCAGGACGGCGCGTTCTTCATCGGCGCCATCGTCGACGAGTACGAGAACGTCCAGGAGCTGCGCGAGGACAACAACATGTTCATCCACGGCCTCGTCGGCATCGGCGACAAGCCGGACCTCGTCGTCACCGCGATGACGGTGCCGCCCAGCCTCCGCACCGGCTGGTATCCTTCGTCGCAGCCCGCGACGGGCACGGTGACGGTGTGCAACCAGGGCACGCAGGACAGCGGGTCGACGCAGGTGCGGCTGTACCTGTCCATGGATGACGTGCTGACGGCGATGGGCCCCAACGCGCCGCCCTATCCGCCCATGGACCAGTCGCCGCTGGGCTTCGTCCCCGTGCCCTCGCTCTTCCCCGGGCGCTGCGCCACGGTGTCCACCCAGCTCATGCCCCATCTGCCTCCGGATGCCTCCTACACGGACAGCACCTTCTACGTCGGCGCCATCGTCGACGAGGACACGAACGTCCAGGAGCTGCGCGAGGACAACAACACGTTCGTCCACGGCCTCGTCGGCGTCGGCAACGGGTCCGACCTGGTCATCACCGGCATGGTGGTGCCGCCGAGCCTCCGCTCCCAGAGCTACCCGTCCCCGCAACCCCAGACAGGCTCGGTGACGGTGTGCAACCAGGGCACGCAGGACAGCGGGTCGACGCAGGTGCGGCTGTACCTGTCCGTCGATGACACGCTGACGGCCATGGGGCCCAATCCGCCACCCTATCCGCCGATGGACCAGTCCACGCTGGGCTTCGCCACCGTGCCCTCGCTCTACCCCGGACGCTGCGCCACCCTGTCCACCCCGCTCGCGGCCTCGCTGCCTCCGGCGGCCCAGGGCCTCGAGGGCGCGTACTACGTCGGCGGCATCGTCGACGAGCAGGACGACGAGCAGGAGCTGCGCGAGGACAACAACGCGTTCATCCACGGCCTCGTCGGCTTCGGGAACAAGTCCGACCTGGTCATCACCCGCATGGAGGTGCCGCCCAGCCTGAACACCAGCGGCTACCCCTCCTCGCAGCCCCCGAAGGCGAAGGTCACCGTCTGCAACCAGGGCACCTCCCACAGCGACTCCACGGAGGTCCGGCTCTACATCTCCATGGACGACCAGCTGACGCCCATGGGCCCCAGCATGCCACCCTACCCTGTCATGGACCAGGCGTACGCGGGCAGCGCCTGGGTGCCAAACCTCTACCCCACCCAGTGCATCACCGCCTCCGCTGACATCTGGCCCAACCGGCCTCTGGATGCGCAGGGCCAGGACGGCGCGTTCTTCATCGGCGCCATCGTCGACGAGTACGAGAACGTCCAGGAGCTGCGCGAGGACAACAACGCGTTCATCCACGGCCTCGTCGGCATCGGCGGCAAGCCGGACCTCGTCGTCACCGCCATGAAGGTGCCGCCCAGCCTCCGCACCGGCTGGTCTCCCTCGTCGCAGCCCGCGACGGGCACGGTGACGGTCTGCAACCAGGGCACGCAGAACAGCACGTCGACGCAGGTGCGGCTGTATCTGTCCATGGATGACGTACTGACGGCGATGGGCCCCAACTCGCCGCCCTATCCGCCCATGGACCAGTCGCCGCTGGGCTTCGTCCCCGTGCCCTCGCTCTTCCCCGGGCACTGCGCCACGATGTCCACCCAGCTCACGCCCCAGCTGCCTCCGGACGCGCAGGGCAACAGCGGCGCGTACTACGTGGGCGCCATCGTCGACGAGGACGCGAACGTCCAGGAGCTGCGCGAGGACAACAACACGTTCATCCATGGCCTCGTCGGTGTCGGCAATGGGTCCGACCTGGTCATCACCGGCATGGTGGTGCCGCCCAGCCTCCGGAACGGTCCTGCTTCTTCCGTGTCGGCCTCGGTGACGGTGTGCAACCAGGGCACGCAGGACAGCGGGTCGACGCAGGTCCGGCTCTACCTCTCCATGGATGACACGCTGACCGCCATGGGACCCAACACGCCGCCCTACCCCGTCATGGACCAGGCGCCGCTCGGAATGGCCCCGGTGCCTTCGCTCTTCGCCGGACGCTGCGCCACCGTGAATGTCCCGCTCTCCTCCGCGATGCCTCCGGCGGCGCAGGGCCTCGAGGGCGCGTACTACGTCGGCGGCATCGTCGATGAGCAGGACGACGAGCAGGAGCTGCGCGAGGACAACAACGCGTTCATCCACGGCCTCATCGGTGTCGGCAACAGGGCCGACCTGGTCATCACCGGCATGGTGGTGCCGCCCAGCCTGCGCACCAGCGGCCCCTCCTCGCCGACCCCGACGGCCTCGGTGACGGTCTGCAACCAGGGCACCTCCCTGAGCGACTCCACGGAGGTCCGGTTCTACATCTCCATGGACGACCAGCTGACCTCCATGGGCCCCAGCATGCCGCCCTATCCCGTCACCGACCAGATGTACGCGGGCAGCGCCTGGGTGCCGAACCTGGCCTCCGGCCACTGCACCACCGTCACCACGGACATCTGGCCCAACCGGCCTCCGGACGCGCAGGGCCAGGACGGCGCGTTCTTCATCGGCGCCATCGTCGACGAGTACGAGAACGTCCAGGAGCTGCGCGAGGACAACAACACGTTCATCCATGGCCTCGTCGGCATCGGCAGCAAGGCGGATCTCGTCATCACCGGCATGAGCGTGCCGCCGAGCTTCCGGTTGGATGGGCCCCCTGCGCAGAACGTGACGGGCACGGTGACGGTGTGCAACCAGGGCACGGAGGTCAGCACGTCGAGCCACGTGCAGCTGTACCTGTCCATGGACGACGCGCTGACGGCGATGGGCGCCAACTCGCCGCCCTATCCGCCGATGGACCAGTCTCCGCTGGGCTACGTCCCCGTGCCCTCGCTCCTCCCTGGGAACTGCACCACGGTGCCCACGCAGCTCACGCCCCACCTGCCTCCGGACGCCTACAACACCGAGGGCGCCTACTACGTGGGCGCCATCGTCGACGAGGACGCGAACGTCCAGGAGCTGCGCGAGGACAACAACATCTTCATCAAGGGGCTCGTGGGCGTCGGCAACAAGGCGGACCTGGTGGTCACCGCGCTGACGGGTCCCTCCTTCGTCCGGATGGGGAACTCCTTCACCGCCACGGTGACGGTCTGCAACCAGGGCACCCAGCCCAGCGACCCGAGCAGCGTGCACCTCTATACCTCGCTCGGCACGGTGCTCACCCCGGACTCGGTGCAGCCCGCGCCGGACCAGGCCCTCCTCGGGGTCGCGAACCTCAACTCGCTGAACCCGAACAGCTGCAGCACCCAGCCGCTGACCGTGTCGGCCACCCTCCCGCCCGGCGCGATGGGACTGGCCGGCGCCTACCACCTGGGCGCATTCGTGGATGCCACCGAGTCACTGCACGAGCTGCGTGAGGACAACAACACCCGCGTCACCGGGCTCATCGTCACCCCGTAGCCCGCGGCCTTGAAGCACCGCCGGGCATCCCACGACACGGGATGCCCGGCGGAGGGTCTCACTCAGGGCTCATGGCACAAGGGGTCGCCATTGCACGGGTTGGGATTGGGGTTCGTCGGCCCGCCGCAGTACGGGGCGATGTAGCCATCACAGTTGTTGTCGATGGTATCCAGGCAGGACTCCGGCTGGCCCGGGTTGATGGCCGCATTGCTGTCGTGGCAGTCGATGCCGTTGTTCGTGTAGCCCTCCGGACGGTTGCACGCGTACTGCCAGTGGCCACCGTGCCCGTAGCCATCCCCGTCCTGGTAGCGAGTGGTACGCCCCCGCCGCGACCCGCGCCACCGACTGCCCGCCCGCGAGCGAACCGCGCTGGGTCCGCGACTCCGACTCCGACGCGTCGATGGGCAGCGTCTCGCCACAACCCATCCCCAATGCCAACAAGGCCGCCCGACACCAGCGGAACCCTGGGGGTCCTGCTGCCACTGTCTGCCTTTCAAGAGCGCCACTCCTGACACACCTCGGCCTTCCTCCCGAGACCGGGGTATCCGTGGGAGAATCAAGACATGGGAGGGCCGGTGACCGTAACCCAAGCATCAACAATGAAACACGGGTGAGCCGTGACACCCGAGCCAGGTGTCAGTCCCCCAGTTCCGAATGACCCGGTGTGGAAGGAGCGCCGAGGCGCGCTACTGGGCGGAGAGGACTTCCGCCGGGATGGGCTCCAGCGGCACCATGACGAAGCGCTGCGCGGAGTCCACGGAGACCACGCCCTTGGCGATGGTGGCCATCTCCCCCGCGACGCGGTGCCAGCGGCCCTCCTCGACGAGGAACTCGCCGCGCCCCACATAGGACATCTCCATGGTGGCGGGGATGGGTCTGGCCAGCGCGGGGTTATCGTAGCGGCCGGCGTGGCGCTCCGCGACGGTGAAGTCGATGACGGCCACCGTGGTGCCCTCGGCCTCGCGCTCCAGGGACACCAGCTCCACACGGTTGATGGCGTCGCTCTCGCCGTTCCAGTGCTTCCCCATGTCGACCAGGTCGGCGCTGTGGGTCCACACGTCGCCCACGGACACGGGGCGCGACGGCAGCTCCACCATGAAGGCCACCAGGTTGCGGTGCTCGCGCTTCAAGTCGCTGGTGACCAACCCCGAGGGCGTGAGGGTGGCCCGAATCTGCACGCCGCCCTCCATGGCCTTCAGCTGCCGGGCCAGCTCCTTGGACTCCTTCGACGCGCGCTTCGTCTTGGGAATCTCCATCTTCGTCACCACCACCCGCGCGGCCACGTCACCCGAGGGCTTCGGAGACAGCACGAGCGCCATGGCGGACTGGGTCGGCTGCGCCATCTCGAACAGCTTCTTGCGCTTGCCGGCGGGCTCGCCCCGCAGCCGCACGCCGGAGATGTCCACCTTCATGGTGCTCGACTTCGGGGACATCGTGTCCATCGTGTACGAATAGCCGAGCGAGGACGGCGGCACCTTCCAGCGGAGCGTCACCGGCGCGCTCCCCGCGGTCGGGGACGCCGCGACGGCCCACCCTGGCACCAGCATGGACAGGGCGACCAGCAACGTGACGCGGCACTCCAGAGACCTGGGCATGACACCATCATCAAGCGTGCGCGGGTGTTTTCGATAGCCCCGCCCGCCACGAGCCTCGCCGCCGTCTGGCACTGGCATTGCTTTATCGTGAGGGGCGCGGTCCCGTGGCCACGCTCGCCCGTCAATCCCCCATCCCGCATGAGGCCTCAATGCCACGCCGTGGCAGTCTCGCCGCCCTGCTCCTGCTCCTGGGCCTGGCCGTGTCGTGTCCGCTCCAGCCGACGCCCCCACTCGCCCCCCGCGTCGTCCTGTGGGCGTGGGAGCGCCCCGAGGACTTGAGCTTCCTCGCGAATCCCTCCGTCGAGGTGTCCGTCCTCCTGGCGACGCTGGAGCTGCGCGCGTCGCGATGGCGCACCCACTCGCGCCAACAGCCCATCCGGCTTCCGGCCGGCAAGCGCCCTCGCGGCACCATCCGCCTGGAGATGCGCGACGGCGCCTCACTGGCGCACTACTCGCCCGCCCAGCTGCGCGGGGTGGCCCAGCGCCTGGTCGACCTGGCCCGCGCCCGGGACGTGTCCATGCTCCAGATCGACTTCGACGCCCGCGAGTCGGAGCAGGCGGCGTATCTGGCGTTGCTGCGCCAGACGCGCGAGCTGCTGGGCGCCTCGCGTCCCTTGTCCATCACCGGGCTCGCCTCGTGGTGCACGCGGGGGAGCTGGTTGGAGCAGGCCCCCGTGGACGAGGTCGTCCCCCAGCTGTTCCGCATGGGCCCGGAGGGGCCCACGTGGCGCGCCCGGTTCGCGCGCGGCGGCGCGGCGCCGTGTGGCCGAAGCGTGGGCCTCGCGCTCGACGAGCGACACCGCGCGCCCTCCGGCGTGGACACGCTCTACCTCTTCAACCCCCGCCCCTGGACGTCGGAGTCGCTCGCCCAGGCCCTGAAGGACCTGACGCCATGAAGCCCCTCCTCGCGCTCTGCCTGTGGCTCCTCCTGTTGTGGCCCGCCGCTCCGGCCGAGGCATGTGGTCCCGGGGGTGATCAGGCCAGCATGTACTCGCATCCCGACGCCCCCTTCGAGCGCTTCGCCGCGGGGCACCTGGAGATGCTCGCGGGCACACACCACCCCATGCACCTCGCCTATGCGTGGCGTTGGATGATGGGGGTGCCCACCACGCCCGAGGAACAGCGCGCGGTGGTGGACACCTGGAAGCGCATGGAAGGCGAGCTGGAGCGCGGTGACACCTCGAAGGAGCAGGGGGTCTGGAACGAGGCCAGGTCGCTGGCCCTGCACTCCCTTGGCCTGGACTCCGCATGGGGCTGCCCGTGCTCTCGGTCACCCTGGTGACCGACCCGAGGCGCATCTGGCACCCCGGCCTCACCACCTTCGCCTCCGGGAAGGACAACTGGTGGTGCACGCTGTACCCGGTGCAGGCGACACCGTTCTCCTTCGTGAGTGAGGAGGAGCGCGTGACGGCGGTCTCGGAATGGCAACGGATTGTCGAGGCGGGGAGCGCAGTGGTGTACTTCTCGAAGGTCGCGCTCGCCTGGGCCAAGGAGCACCCGAAGGACCCTCGCTCGCCCATCGCCCTGTACCGCGCCGTGCGCGCCAGCAAGCGGGTCTGCAACCAGAACACCCCCGAGGCCATGGCCGCCTTCCGCCATCTGCACCGGCACTACGGCAAGAGCACCTGGGCCCAGCAGGTGCCCTATGTCTATTAGCGCCCCGTCACGGCCGGTCCGTCACTGAATCGTGGAGTTGGTGACGGTGATGGGCGTGTCCGAGTGATTCGAAATCTGGGGGTGCGTCACGTACCAGGAGCCGCCCAGGTTGTTCTGGATGACCGAGCGGTCGATGCGGATGTCGCCCGAGTGGTCATTGCTGACGAAGAAGATGGCGCTGCCGTGCGCGTTGACCTCGTTGTGCTCGATTCGCGTGCCGCACAGGGACAGCGTCATCCTGTTGCCGTCGTTGTAGATGGCGCCGCCGCTGCCGCCACCCGGCGTCCCCGGGCGCGAGGGATTGGCGCCGTTGCCGATGGCCCGGTTGTGGGAGAACAGGCTGTTGATGACGGTCCATGACACCCCGATGCTGCTGATGCCGCCGCCGTTCGAGCAGCCCCCTCCATAGCCCGCCTTGCCTCCGAAGGTCGTGTTCACCACGTACACGGGCAGGTCATTGTACTGGTCGAACACACGGAGCGCGGCGCCGCCCACGTCGGGGCCGACATCCGCGCACGCGTTGTTGAAGAAGCGGGAGTTGATGACCTTCACGCGGCCACCGCGAACCCAGACCGCGCCGCCGCCGTCGAACTCCGTCTCGCTCTTGGAGCTGGCGTCGATGAAGGTGAGGTTCTGGAGCGTCAGCCGGGGGTGGTCCTGGTTGTCGCAGTGCGCGGTGGTCCAGACCTGATTCCTGTCACAGGTGTTCATGTACAGGATGCGGTGCCGGCCCGCGCCGCTGAGCGTCACCAATCCCTTTCCGTCGATGACGATGTCCGGCCCCTTGTCGTTGAAGACCTTCGCCGTCCGGTCGAGCGTGAGCGTCACCGGCTCCGGCCCACAGTCGAAGGTGATGACGCCGCCCTTGGCCACGGCGTCGATGAAGGCGGCGCTCGTGCAGCTCGCGGGCGTGCCCGTGCCGACGACGGTGGTGGGCCTGGAGACATCCGCGAGCCCCGCCTCCGCGGGCACGCCGCAGGTGGCCTCCGCGTTCGGGTTGCCGGCCGGGGGGCCGTCCTTGGGATTGGTCAGCGGGTTTGGGACATCCACGCCGGGCGAGTCGTCGCTCGAGCAGCCCGGCGCGACGATGAGCGCGAAGCTCAAGCCGAGCACCGCGGTGCGAGAAGACCATCGATGACGCCTCTTCGGATGCATGGGGTCTCCAGGTGGCGGTTGGGGGGCCACGCCTCGGCTCGAGGATACAATCCTTGGAACCGTTACGGCGCGAGGACCCATGCGCATCCTCTCCCTCCTGGAGCAGCACCTCCGAAGAAGCGGTGCACGACCAGGAAGCGAGGCTGCTTCCGAATAGACAGAGGATGCCCCTCTCGCGCCGAGTCCTCACCGCCTGCGTGCCGCTGCTCTGCGCGGGCTGCGTCACGCCCTACCAGCCGATGACGGGCTCGGGCGGCTATCACGACATGGAGGTGGCCCCGGGCGTCATCCAGATTGAGGTGCGCGGCAATCCGCAGACACACCTGGGCACGCTGCAGGGCTACTTCCACCGGCGGGCCGCGGAGCTCTGTGAGGGGCGCGAGTACGACTGGTCCTTCGACACGGGGAGCCAGGGCGGGCCACTCCTTTTCGTCGGGAAGAGCTCCAGTACGTCCATCATCGTCACGGATTCTCCCGTGAACCGGCGGCACTGGGTGAAGGGCACCATCCAGTGCCGCGACGCCGCGCGGGCGACCTCGGACGTCGCGCTGGAGGCGGCGGTGCCTCTCGAGGAGGCCCCGCCCAAGCCCTGAGCCCCGCCGCTCCGTCACGCCTTCGCGGGCTTCTGCTCGCGCGCGCCCTCGTCGCGGCCGTGCACGGCGGCCGGAGGGCTGGTGGCCTCCACCGCGGAGAAGGTCTCCAGAATCGTGTACGTGTGGCTGGCGCCGCGCGGCACGAGCCACGAGTCACCCGGGTTGAGCAGGATGAGCTGCCCCTCCAGGTGCAGCTCCGCGCGGCCCTTCAGCACGAAGCCCACCGTCTCGTAGTCACGCGGCGCGGCGGGCTTGGGCTCCCCTGGCGGCTCGTCCTCCCACAGCCGCATGGACAGCCGCACGCCGGAGGCCAGGTACTTCTGCCCCATCTCCCCCCGGGGCGAGTGCCGGCTCTCCACCTTCTTCACGCTGGTATCCCCCATGGCTCGCGTCCCCTTCGCCCTCGGGCGTCTGGCGGCGGATGCGCCGCGCGTTCCCGTCGAAGGTAAGCCCCGACGCCCGGCCCGACGCGGCTGGCGCCCACGCCCGCCTGCCCCGCGGCCCTGAGCCCGCAAAGACGAAGGCCCAGCCTCCCCATGGGAAGACCGGGCCTCGGGCTCACTCAAGGGTGGCCAGGATGACGCGATTAGCCCGCCGCGCGGACGTTCTGGGCCTGCAGCCCCTTGGGGCCACGGGTCACCTCGAACTCCACCTTCTGCCCCTCCTGCAGGGTGCGGAAGCCATCCATGTTGATGGCGGTGTGGTGGCAGAACACGTCCTCACCGCTGTCCTGCGCGATGAAGCCGAAACCCTTGGCGTCGTTGAACCACTTCACAGTACCGAATGCCATGTGACCTTCTTCTTTCTGCTAGACGGCGACCCGGGACCAGCCGGACCGCCAGTGCGGGGCGGACATCGCTCCGACACTGAAGCGAGAATCTACCTCAAGGACCGTTTTGTCCACCCGACCCCCACCCAGCGGGCAGGCGGTCGTCGGCCAGAGGACAATCCCAGGGGCTGAAAATCGCTCCAGAGGTCAACAGGCCACAGTCGCCCCTTCATCCCGGGACGGTGCGAAAGCGCTTCACGTTTCTTCACGGGGCCCCGGGCGTTGGCTTCACACCCGCCCTCTACCTTCCTGCCCATCCAAGACGGAAGCGCGCCATCCCGGCCCGCTCCGCTGGGAAGGAGCAGGACCTTCATGTTCGGATTTCTGTTTGGCTCGGCCTGTCTGGCCGGCCTCATCTACACCGTGCGGGGTGGCCGCGGCTGGCGCCACCATGGACCTCGTCGTGGGGGTCGCTTCGGCTGGCGGATGCGCCTGCGCTGGCTGTTCGAGCGGCTGGAGACCTCTCCGGGCCAGGAGAAGGTCATCGTCCAGGCGACCGAGGAGCTCACCGAGGCCTTCGACAAGCTGCGTGACGAGGTGCGCCCCAGCCGCGCCGCCATCGGCACCGCGCTCAGGGGGGAGCACTTCGACGGCGCCGCGCTGCGGGAGCTGTTCGCGCGCCACGACGTCGCGGTGGAGAACGCGCGCAAGACGCTCCAGGGCGCGCTGTCGCAGGTGCATGAGGCGCTGGACCCGCGCCAGCGCCGGGAGCTGGCGGACCTGCTCGAGCACGGCTGGGGCCATGGCCACGGGTGGCACGGGCGCCGCTGCGGCGGGCACCGGGGCTGGCGAGGCGATGACCACCCGATGGTCTGAAACCCTTTCACACACACGAATCGAGGAACCCCATGTTCATGATGCGACCCCGCCGCGGCATCCTCATCGTCGTCCTCACCCTGGGAGTCATCGGAGGCTTCATCTCCGGCTTCCAGAGCCTCTCGCGCCACCACGGTCCCTGTCGCGGCGACAGGGGCGCGGAGCGCTGGGGACGTCGAGCGCCTGCGGCCAACGGGCCCGAGTGCCCCCCGGACGCCACCGCGACCGCCGGCTCGCCGTCCTCCACCACGACCCAGGCTCCAGCGCCCGGGCCGCGTTAGTATCGACTCCGTCCATGTCCACACGCGTCCTGCTCATCGACGATGACACCCGCATGTATGAACTGCTCGCGCAGTACCTCGGGCAGAACGGCGTCAGTGTGACGCATGCCCCGGATGGGGGGCGGGGGCTCGCCGCGCTGGAGGCCAGTGCCTACGACGCGGTGCTGCTGGACGTGATGATGCCGGGCATGGACGGCCTGGAGGTGTGCAAGCGCATCCGCGCCAAGAGCCGCATCCCCGTCGTCATGCTCACCGCCAAGGGTGACGAGACGGACCGCGTGGTGGGGTTGGAGCTGGGCGCGGACGATTATCTTCCCAAGCCCTTCAGTCCCCGGGAGCTGCTGGCGCGCTTGAGGGCGGTGCTGCGGCGCTCGCAGCCGTCGGCGGTGGCGGACCGGTTGGAGGCGGGCGGATTGTCCATCGACGTGGCCGGACGCGAGGTGCGAGCGGAGGGCAAGCTGGTGGACCTGACGGGGCTGGAGTTCGACCTGCTGGTGGCGCTGGTGCGCCGCGCGGGGCGCGTCATCCCCCGGGACGCGCTGCTGGGTGAGGCGGGGCGCAGCGACACGGTGGTGGGCGAGCGCACGGTGGACGTGCACATCTCCCACTTGCGACAGAAGCTCGGCGACATCGGCACGCGGCTCATCAAGACGGTGCGTGGCGTGGGCTACGTCTTCGCCAAAGAGGGCCTCTGATGGGCCGCCGGGACGACAAGGGTGGCAAGGGCGAGCCGAGGCGCTCGTCTCCGTGGCGCCGCGACGACTGCGGCCCGTGGGACTTGAGCTGCGAGGAGGCCGAGGAGTTCTCACGCTGGCTCCACCGCGAGGTGGAGGAGGCCCGGGCCCAGGGACAAGGTGGACAGTGGGCGAACGACGACTCCTCGTCGGACAAGCGTCCGGGCTGGGGACGACGTTCCGGGGGTTGGGGGAAGCATCCCCGGCACGAGCACATCGAGCGGTGGCGGCGACACCATCAGGCGCGCTGGAGTCACTGGCGCATGAGCCGGTTGGGCCACTTCGTGCGTTCCCGGCTGCACCGGCGCCTGTTCATGTGGTTCGGGCTGACCATCTCGCTGACGGGCCTGGTGGTGGGGCTGGTGTTCAACATCGTCGGAGGCACCACCTGGAAGCAGGAGATGGTCCGGCTCAAGAACTTCGCGAGCCACCGCTTCGAGGAGGTCTGGGACGAGCCCGCGCGCAGGGAGGCGCTGGCGCAGTCCGTGGCGCGGGACCTGGACATCGACGTGGAGCTGAAGGACGCGTCGGGCAAGCTGCTCGTGCTGGCCGGAGGGCTGTGCAACAGCACCGAGATGTCCCTCCCGGTGGTGCGCGGAGACACCACGCTGGGGCAGGTGCGGCTGTGCTACGGGAGCGAGCGCGCCAAGAACAAGATGAAGTTGATCCTCCCGCTGGTCGCCGCGTGCCTCATGCTGTGGATGGCCTCGGGGAAGATGGCGCGCAGGCTGGCCAAGCCCGTGGATGCGCTGGTGCAGGCCACCAAGGCGCTGGGCGCCGGACGGCTCGACGCTCGCGCCGAGGTCCTCCCCCACGCGACGGGTGAGTTCACCGTGCTGGCGGTCGCCTTCAACGACATGGCCGGGCGCATCGAGAAGCAGGTGGCGGACCAGCGCGAGCTGCTCGCGGCGGTGTCGCACGAGCTGCGCACGCCGCTGGCGCGGATGCGCGTGCTGACGGAGCTGTTGCGCGACGGCGGCGGGAATCCCAAGACGCTGGACCAGGTGGACCGCGAGGTGGTGGAGCTGGACGCGCTGGTGGGCGAGCTGCTGGCGAGCTCGCGGCTGGACTTCGGACAGCTCACGCCCCGGGTACTGGATGGGCGCACGCTGGCGAGTCAGGCGCTGGAGCGCGCGGGGCTGCCGCCCGAGCTGCTCGACTCGGAGCTGCCGGAGGCGGTGCTGGTGGGCGACGCGACGCTGCTGGGGCGCGCGCTGGCCAACCTGCTGGACAACGCGCGCAAGCACGGCGGCGGCGCGAGCACGCTGCGGGTGGAGGAGCGCGAGGAGGACATGTGCTTCTGCGTGGAGGACCGGGGTCCGGGGCTCCTCCAGGGTGAGGAGGAGCGCATCTTCCAGCCCTTCTACCGGAAGGACCGGGGCGGAGAGGCCCGCGAGGCGGGCTCACTGGGCCTGGGGCTCGCGCTGGTGCAGCGCATCGCGAAGGCCCACGGCGGCGAGACGTTCGCGGAGAACCGCGAGGGCGGCGGCGCGCGCGTGGGCTTCACGGTGAAGAAGGCGGGGCCGCCGGGCTCGCTGGAGCAGCCCGCGGCGTAGGCGGGGCCTCCTCGCGAACGTGGCGAGGAGCCCTTTCCATCGAAGCGCACACCGCGTCGTGCGCGAGGCCCGCGCCGCGAGGGGCCTTCCGTCTCGCGGAAGGCGCCCCTGTCAGCCCTACTTCTTCGCGGACGCGTCCTCGGCGGTGAACGTGAAGGCGACGGTGGCCGGCGCGTCGTCCTTCACCGTGACTTCGGCGCTCTTGGTGCCGAACGTCTCGTGCCACGCCTCCAGGGTGTACGTGCCCGCGGGCAGGCCCTGGATGGCGAAGGTGCCGTCCTCGCCCGTGGTGGCGAAGAACGGGTTCGGGTTGCTCACCACGAACGCGGTCATCCACGGGTGCACGTCACACTTGAGCTTCAGCACGTCATCCGCGGCGGGCACGGACTTCTGCACCGGCGCGCCCGAGGGCGGCTGGGCCACGTTGAAGGCCGACTTGGTGCCCACCACGCCGCGCACGTTGTGCAGCGTGCCGTCGCTGTTCTTGAAGACGACGGGCTGCCCCGCCACCGCGCCCTGCACCCGCGGCACGTAGGTGCACTTCGACTGGTCCACCACCACCGGCTCGCTCGGCACCGTGGAGGCCCCCGGCACGGCGCCTCGCACGCGCACCAGCACGTTGCGCAGCTTGCCGTCCTTCACCAGCACCGCCTCGTCCTTCGACGCCCGCCCCTCACAGGCAGGGTCCGCGCTGGGCGGCAGGTCCGCCGCGACGGGCGCCGTGCCCGTGAAGGTCACCGTGCCCTTCACCTCGCCCTTGCCCACGGGGACGTTCGTCGTCTGCCCCGGCGCCTGGATGGGCGTGGCTGCGTGCGGCGCCTTCTCCTCGGGCGCGCGAGCCGCCTGGGCGGGCGCGGCGGGCGGAGGCGTGGCCGGGGCCTCCTCCTTCTTGCAAGCGGGCAGGGCCAACAGCCCCGCGGCTCCCAGCATCGACAGGCCGAGCGTGCGCAGCGTCATGTGCAATCTCCTCGGTGAACCGGTACTTCGTCCGCGCTCCCTCGTAGTCAAAGGACGCCGACCTGTCCAACGGCCCGTCCGCGCTATTCGCGCCGACTGACGCTCACCGCCGCCAGCCCCAGGAACACCGCCGCGAACGCCAGCAGCACCGGCACCTCCCAGCCCGCGCCGGACAGGGGCGAGCCCACCGCCACGGACGCCTCGGCGCCGTACAGCGCGCGCCGCACGCCCTCCACGGAGAAGCGCATCGGGTTGAGCACCATCACCCACGACAGCCAGGTGTCCGCGCCCTTGAGCGGGAACATGGCCCCGGACAGCACCCACATGGGCAGCATCACGATGCTCATCACCGCGTGGTAGCCCGCGCTCGAGCGCACCCACCACGCCAGCGACATGCCCATGCCCGTCAGCGCCAGCGCCGACAGCACCATCACCGCCACGAGCAGCGGCAGGTCCAGGGTGGCCGCGCTCACGCCGGCGAGCGGCGCCAGCAGCAGGAACAAGGACGCCTGCATCAGGGCAATCGCGGACGAGCCCAGCGCCTTGCCCAGCACCACCGCCAGCCGGGAGCCCGGCCCCGCGAGCACCGCCTGGAGGAAGCCCTCACGGCGGTCCTCGATGACGGTAATCGTGGCGAAGATGGCGCTGAACAACAGCACCATGGTGACGACGCCCGGGAAGAAGAACTGCTGGTAGCCCAGCCCCCGCGCGCCCTCGACGCGGAACGAGCCCGCGAAGCCCGAGCCGATGACGAACCAGAACAGGATGGGCTGCGCCAGCGCGCCCACCACGCGGCTGGGTTGACGGAAGAAGCGCACCACGTCGCGCGCCATCAGCACCCGCACCGTCGCCCACTGCAGCGCCAGCGTGCCCGGCGCGCCCGGTGCCCGCGCGTCCTCGGCCACGGGGGGCGGCTGCGCGGTGGAAACCTCGGCGTTCATCGGCGTCTCCTCGGCGCGGCCTCCACGGCCGGCACGTCGGCGCCCAGCGCGCGCCCGGTGAGCTGCAGGAACACATCCGCCAACGTGGGGCGGCGCAGCGCGACGGACGTCATCCGTCCCGCCGGGAAGGACTCCACCAACCGGGGCACCAGCGCGTGGCCCTGCCGGGCCTCCACCTGCACCCGCCCCTCCACCACCTTCGCGTCCACGCCCAGCTTCTCGCGGACCTCCCGGGCCAGCGTCTCCGGCTCGGGCGCCTCCACCGTGAGGAGGTCCCCGCCCATGCGCGCGACCAGCGCGGCCGGCGTGTCACACGCGACCAGCTTCCCCGCGTCGAGCACCGCCAGCCGGTCGCAGACCTCGGCCTCGTCGGCCCGGTGCGTGGTGAGCAACACCGTCAGCCCCTCCGCGTCGCGCAGCCGCTTCAGGTGCGCCCAGAAGGTGCGGAAGGCGGCCTCGTCCAGGCCCTGCGTGGGCTCGTCCATCAGCACCACGCGGGGCTGGTGCACCAGCGCCCGGGCCAGCTCCAGCCGGCGGCGCATGCCCCCGGACCACGTGCCCACCCGCTCGTCGCCCCGGTCCAACAGGCCGATGAGCCCCAGCATGGACTCCACGCGCTCGCGGGCCCGCTCGCCCGTCAGCCCGTACAGCCGCGCCCCGAGCATCAGGTTCTCCCGCGCGGTGAGCAGGTCATCCAGGCTGCCGCGCTGGAAGATGATGCCCATCTGCCGGCGCAGCGCCGGGTCGCTCAGGGACAGCTCGCGGCCGGCGAAGCGCACCTGGCCCGCGTCAGGCGCGAGCAGGCCCGCCAGGATCTGGAAGGTGGTGGACTTGCCGGCGCCGTTGGGGCCCAACAGGCCCAGGATTTCGCCGGGCCGCACCGACAGCGTGAGGCCGTCCACGGCCACGCGGTCCTTGAAGCGTCGGGTCAGCCCCTCGAGGTGGAGCAGCGCGGGTGGAGGGGTGTGAACCGAGGTATCAGGCATGGGCGGGCTTTCCGCCGGCTGCCCCGCGCGCCTAGCCGCGGGGAACGCGGTCCAGGCTCAGCGCCGCGAACAATCCGGTGAGGTAGATCAACGAGAAGATGAACGTCTGGCGCGCCCAGGGCTTCCCCAGCCGGCGGAAGAACCCCCACGCCCCCACGCCCAGGAAGCTCAGCCCCAGGCCCACCGCGGCCGCCAGGTACCAGGAGCCGGCGATGTGGAGCTGGAAGGGCAAGAGCGTCATGGGCACCAGCGCCACCAGGTAGAGGACGATCTGCGCGCGGCTGGACTCGTCGCCGCGCTCAATCGGCACGGACTTGAGGCCCGCCGCCGCGTACTCCTCCTTGCGGAACAGGGCGATGGCGATGAAGTGCGGCATCTGCCACAGGAAGAGGATGGCGAAGAGCGCGAAGCCGCCCGCGTCGATGCGGTCCGTCACCGCCGTCCAGCCCATCAGCGGGGGCAGCGCGCCGGGGACGGCGCCCACCAGCATGGCCGCCGAGGTGCGCGCCTTGAGCGGCGTGTACGCCAGCACGTAGCTGAGCAGCGCGAGCAGCCCCAGCGCCGCCGTCAGGAGGTTGGCGCCCAGGGCCAGCGCCGGCAGGGACACCGCCGCCAGGGAGATGCCGAACCACAGCGCCACCGCCGGCTCCATGCGTCCGGAGGGCAGCGGCCGGCTCTGCGTGCGCGCCATGAACTTGTCGCTGTGGCGCTCCCAGTAGCAGTTGAGCGCGTTGGCCGCGCCCACCGTGCCGGCCGTGGCCAGCAGCGTCACCAGGGCATGGCCCGTGGACAGGGGACCTGGGGCCAGCCACATGCCGCCGGCCGTGGTGATGAGGACCAGGCTGGAGAGCCGGGGCTTCATCAGGGAGATCAGGTCGGACGCGGTCGTCGACACGGACTCGGCACGCGCGCTCAAGCGGACTCCAGGGGAGAGCGTGACAGGGACGCTGCCGACGCGGGAACCGCCCTCCCATACAGGCACCACCGGGGGGTGGGCAAGGACACGTCACCACGACGCGCCGGCCACGAACGGCCGCCCGCCCGGCGCCACACCGTGGCTCGGGCTCGCGTCCTCGTGTCTTGGAGGGTTCGGGAAGGCAAACACCCGGGGCATAGCCCCACTCGCGGAGGCCATCAACCCGGGTGACCGGGGCCGTGCGCGCCCTGCTGGCCGCGCGCATCAGCCCCACTTGTCCGACCTGCTCAGCCCCCGGTGAGGGTGCGCGCCGCGGTGGCGTGCTCGCCGCTCGGCTCGCGCTTGAGGTACTCCTGCGCCAGCATCTTCGCCTTGGGCCCCTGCTTGGCGTCCTTGGAGAGCAGCGTGGCGTAGAAGTAGTAGGCCGGGGAGAAGGCCTCGTCGGCGTTGAGGGCGCGCTGGTACGTCTCGTCCGCCTTCGCCGCGTCGCCCTTGCCCTGGTAGACGCGCGCCAGCTCCGTGAGGGCAATCGCCGAGCGCTCGGGCTGGCCGACGAACTCCTGGCTCGCCTTCTCCAGCTGCGTCTGCGCGTTGGTCCAGTCGGAGCGCTCGCGGTAGATGGCGCCCATGGCCAGGCGGGCCTCGGGGTTCTTCGCCTTGGGGTCCTTCACCGCGCGCTCGTACTGCTTGAGGGCCTCATCCAGCTTGCCCTGGCGGCGGTAGGCGTTGCCCAGCATGACCACCAGCTTGGGGCTGTCGCCCATCGTCTTGAGGGCCGTCTGGAGCGCCTCGGCGGCCTCCTTCTCGCCGCCCTGCTTGCCCATCAGGGCCTTGGCCAGCTCGACGTGGAACTGCGCGCGCGAGCCGTCCACGCGGATGGCCTTGCGGATCTCCTCCGCGGCCTGGTCGAAGCTGCCCTCAGTGAGCAGCCGGCGGCCCTTGATGAGGTGCAGGTCCGGGTTCTGCTTGTCGAGCGTGAAGCCCGTCTCCTCGCTCTTGAGCATCTCCGCGCGCGCCTTCTGCGCGTCCAGCGGCACGCCCGTGGCCTCCACCAGCTTCTGCTGCATGTCCGGCTTCTCGTTGGGCAGCGACGCGGAGACGCGGCTGACCAGGAGCGAGCGCGCCAGGTGCGCGGCGGCCAGCTGACGGGGCGACGGCGGGGGCTCGGCGTCCAGCAGCTTCTTCAGCATGGACTGGACCAGGGGGTAGTTGGGCGAGTCCTGGTCGAGCATCAGGAGGGAGCGGCCCAGGAGCGACTCCGGGTGGTCCTTCTCGTAGCGCAGGGCCAGGTCGTAGTTCTTCCAGGCCGTGTTGTCCTGGCCCAGCCGGCGGTACACCGCGCCCAGGCCCGAGTAGATGCGCGGGTCGTCGGGCGCGAGCACCTGGGCGCGCTCCAGCGAGTCGCGGCCGCGGTCCAGGTCACCCGCGTTCATCTGGATGAGGCCGAGCGTCAGGTAGAGCAGCGAGCTGGAGCGCCCCTGGGCGTCCAGGCCCTTCACCGTCTCCTCCAGCTTGCCCAGGGCCTCCTTGCCCTTGCCGCCGTAGGTCTGCACCAGCGCCTCCGCGGCGATGAGGTGCGAGCTGACGTCGCCCGCCTTCATGCCCGCGGCCAGGTGCTCCTCGGCGCGGCGGCGCGCGTCGTCGCCGCCGCCGTGCTCACCCCAGCGGATGGCGTAGGCGTACGCCAGGTAGCCGTGGGCCAGGCCGGAGTCGGAGTTCACCTCCAGCGCCTTGTCGGCCGCCTCACACGCCTTCTTGTAGCTGTCGAAGGAGTCGCGCTTGAGCAGCTCCGCGGACGCCTCCAGGTGCTTCTTCAGCTCCCGGGCCACGTTGCGCGTGTGCCGCGTGTACATCATGTAGCCGGGGATGAAGAGGACCAGGGCGCCCAGCAGCGCCACCGTCACCCACTTGCCGCGTCCCCCACCCTGAGACGAATCGCGACGGCCGCGGGGCGAGTCGTCCTCGTCGTCGTCCTCCACCTCTTCCACCACCACCGGCTGGGGGCGGCGGGGC
>NZ_SRLW01000157.1:0-22784 GCF_006518215.1 Myxococcus sp. AB025B | reverse complement strand
CCCCCAGCGCGCCCGCGCCCCCCGCGACGCCGAACAGGCCCACCTGCGTGTGCGAGAGCGAGAACGGCGGCGCCGCCAGCAGCAGCACCATCGGCGTCCACAAGGTGCTGAACGCGGCGAAGCCCAACAGCGCGAGCACCGCGCGGACCCGCAGCACGGGCTCCTCCCCGAACAGCGTGAGCACCGAGCGCAGCAGCTCCGGATAGGACAGCCGCGTGCGCGCACGCTCGCGAGGCAGCACCCGCAGCAGCGCCAGGGCCACGAGCAACGTCGCGCCCGCCGACACGAGATAGACGGAGCGCCACCCGGCGACATCGGACAGCAAGCCCGCCACGGTGCGCGCCATCAGGATGCCTATCACCACCCCGCTCGTCACCAGCCCCACCACGCGGCCCCGCTCGGCTGGCGACGCGAGCGACGCGGAGAACGCCACCAATACCTGCGTGACGACCGCGAGCAGCCCCACCACCGCCAGCGCGCCGAGCAACACCGCGCCCGAGGGCGCCAGCCCCACCAGCGTCAACGCCGCCACCGACAGCAGCATCTGCAGGGCGACCAGCCGACGCCGCTCCACCAAATCCCCCAGCGGCACCAGGAGCAACAGCCCCAACCCGTACCCCACCTGCGTGACAGTGACGACCACGCCCACCGTCGCGGGTTGCAACCCCAGCTCCCGCGCCATCGCATCCAACAACGGCTGCGCGTAGTAGACGTTGGCGACGGCCAGCCCGCAGGCCACCGCGAACAGCCACGTCACCGCGCCCGACAGCCCGGGCGCCCCCCCTGCCCGCGGGCTCCGCCACCTCGGACTCCGATTGCATCCACCACCTGCCCGCATCTGGTTTCAAAATGAAACCAGTAGGGAGTTAACGGGCCGGAGGGGATGTGGCAACCTCCGTTTCCGAATGGCGCAGCGAAAACCCCACAGCCAGGCCGAGTGCCCCGTCGAGCGGACCGTGGACATCCTCGGCGACGAGTGGTCCCTGCTCATCCTCCGGGACGTGTTCGACGGCCTGCGCCGCTTCGGAGAGCTCCAGAAGAACCTGGGCGTGGCGCGCAACATCCTCTCCAGCCGCCTGCGCAACCTCGTCGCGCACGGCATCCTGGAGACGGTGGCCGCGTCCGACGGGAGCGCGTTCCACGAGTACGCGCTGACGCCCAAGGGCAAGGACCTGTTCCAGGTCATCGTGGCCTTGAGGCAATGGGGCGAGCACCACTGCTTCCAACCCGACGAGCCCCGCTCCCGCCTGGTCGACACGGAGCACGGCAGGCCGGTGCGCCCCCTGGAGCTGCGCGCCGAGGACGGCCGGGCCCTGGCGTGCTCGGACGCCGTCGTGAAGAAGGTGTCCGAGCAGAAGCCGCGCAGGAAGCGCTGAGCGCTACGCCTCGGACTGCACCTCGATGGTCGGCTCCATCACCACCTCGGCGGTGAGGCTCTGGCCGATGAAGCAGTACTTGTGCGCCTTCACGAACATCTCGCGCACCTTCTCCACGTCCGTGCCCGGCGCCACGCGGATGAGCGGCGCGAGGCGGACCTTGTTCACCCGCTTCACCTTCTCCACCGTGTCGAGGAACACCGTCACCTGGTCCTCGTACGAGCGCACGTCCAGCCGCAGCTTCTTCGCCAGCGCCAGGAACGTGAGCAGGTGGCACTGCGCCACCGAGGCCCCGAGCAGGTCCTCCGGATTCCAGCGCGAGTCCTCGCCGCCGTACCCCGTCCCCGCGCTCACCAGGATGTCCGGCTTGCCATCCGTGCCGGCCACCGCGTTGCGGCTGTACTCGCTCGCGGTGGAGCCCTTCCATGTGAGCTTCAGCGGAAATCCTTCCACGTCCTGCCTCCTTGCGTTGCGTGTGTCCTCGGGCCGGAGCATAGGGGCCCCTTTGTCGTTCCGGCTCGACTGTCGCACCGGCTCCCTCCATCGAGGGAGCCTTGCCCCCACGCGGAGTTCCAACGTCCGTCAGCCGCCGCGCAGGTCCGCGCCCTTCGGCACGGGCAGCTTCTCCCCGCGCGCAATCGCCGAGACGATGCGCGCGAGCTTCTCCACGCCGTCCGACAACGCCGCGGGGCCCGGCTGCAGGATGAGGCTGCTCTTCACCTCGTAGAGCTGGTCTTCCACCACCGCCGTCACCTTCTCCCAGCCCGGACGCGCGGCAATCTTGTCCCGCTTCGCCTTGCGGCCACACCAGCTGGCGATGACGCCGTCGGGGTTCCTGCGCGCCACCTCCTCGGGCTCGAAGATGCGCCCCTTCGCGCCTTGCGACGCGCGCGACTCGCGGCACACGTCCACGCCGCCCACCAGCTCCACCAGCTCCGAGCACCAGCGGATGCCGGAGATGAGCGGCTCGTGCCACTCCTCGAAGAAGATGCGCGGCCGGCGCGGCAGCGCTTCCGCCGCGTCCGCGTGGCGCGTGAGGTTCGCCGTCAGCTCCTCCGCCAGCTTCTCCGCCGCCTCCGCGCGCCCCACCAGCGCGCCCGTCAGCCGCACCGACTGGAGGATCTCCGCCACCGAGCGCTGGTTGAACAGGTACACGGGCACGCCCCGCTTGCACAGCTCGCGGCCCAGGTCCGCCTGCAAGTCGGAGAAGCCCAACACCAGGTCCGGTTTGAGCTCCAGGATGCGCTCGAAGTTGGCGTCCAGGAACGACGACACCCGGGGCTTCTTGCGCGCCTCCGGCGGCCGCACCGTGAAGCCAGACACCCCCACCACCAGCTCCCCCGCGCCGATGCGGTAGAGCACCTCCGTCGTCTCCTCCGTCATGCACACCACCCGCCGCGGGTAGGCGGGCGCGCTGGAAAGCAACTCGGTCAGGTGGACGCTCATCCCGCCACCCTAACCGCGCGCCCCCTCTTCGCGGAGGCTTCATGAAATCCCGAAAACCTTGTTCCGCACTCCGAGTCGCTCACGCTCCCGCCCCCCAGTCCGCGTCCGCCGGCTGATCCACCGGCCGCGTGTCCGGTGCCGGACGTTGCGGCGCCCAGGCCGGTTTATCGGCCGTTGATGCACTGCGCCAACCTGGCAGGTCGCTTGGGCAGTGGACGATTGCGGTGTTAGCATCCGCACGCATGTTCGACCGGAGCGTCGTGTGCCTTCCCGGTCGGTGGGGGCAGACATGATTGAAAACAACGCCCCGACGAATGGCGCGCCGCCCGACATGGTGGATCCGCTGCTGGGGCGCGTCCTCAACGAGCGCTTCCGCATCCTGGAGACCCTGGGCGCCGGAGGCATGGGTCGCGTCTACAAGGCGGTGCAGGCGCCGCTGGACCGGCTGGTCGCGCTGAAGGTCTTGAACCCCCACTACAACGACGAGGGCAAGGACCCGGGCTTCCAGAAGCGCTTCTTCCTGGAAGCCAGCGTCACCGCGAAGCTGCGCCACCCCAACACCGTCACCGTCATCGACTACGGCAAGACGGACGACGACATCTACTACATCGCGATGGAGTACCTGGACGGGCTCACGCTCGGCCAGCTGCTCACGCAGGTGGGCCCGCTGCCGTGGGCGCGCGCGCTCAACATCACGCAGCAGATCGCCCGCTCGCTGCGCGAGGCGCACAAGGTCGGCCTCATCCACCGCGACCTGAAGCCCGCCAACGTGATGGTCCTCAACCAGGAGACGGACCACGACATCGTCAAGGTGCTCGACTTCGGCCTGGTGAAGTCCTTCATCGGCGACGCGGACGTGCCGCAGGACACGTCGCTCACCCAGGCGGGCATCATCCTGGGCTCGCCGCAGTACATGGCGCCGGAGCAGGCGCGCAACGTCGCCGACCCGCGCAGCGACGTGTACAGCATGGGCGTGGTGCTCTATCAGATGCTGATGGGCCAGCCGCCCTTCCTGGCCGCGCAGAGCATCGACGTCATCGTCAAGCACATCAACGAGCCCCCTCCCGCCTTCGGCGCCGTCTGGGCCAGCCATGGCGTGCCCGCGGAGGTGGAGGCGCTCGTCATGAAGTGCCTCGCCAAGATTCCCTCCGAGCGCTACCAGTCCATGGACGAAGTGCTGGAGGCGATGCGCCGCCTCTCGCACGTGGTGGGCGTCAGCGGCGTCTTCAGCGGCCCGCGCCTGACGGGCACCGGCAGCGGTCCTCGCAGCGGCCCCATCAGCGGGCCGGTGAGCGCCGCCGGCTCCGGCCCCAGCACCATGGCGCTGGACATCGCCGTGGAGGAGCCCGCCGCGAAGTCCGGCAAGGGCCTGCTGCTGCCCCTGGCCATCCTCGGCGGCGCCATCGTGATTGGCGGCGGGCTGTTCGCGGTGGCGATGATGATGCGCGAGCCCAAGCTCAAGCCGCTGCCGGCCAACGCCGTCCCCACCCAGGCCATGGCGCCCAAGGCGCCCCCCGCGCCCGAGAAGGCGCCCCCGGGGTCGACGGCCGTCGCCGTGGACGACGACCTGGCGCTGGCGCCGCTGGTGCCCGGCAACGTGCCGTCGGTGCTCTTCACCATCGAGAGCGAGCCCATGGGCGCCCGGGTGCGCGCGGGGAACAAGGACCTGGGTGTCACCCCCGTGACGTACAAGGTGCGGCAGGACGGTGAAGGCAGGGCGAGCGCGGAGCTGACCTTCACGCTGGAGGGCTACCAGCCCCTCACGGTGAAGGCCGAGGGCACCGGCACCGAACAGACCATCCGCCACAGGCTCAAGAAGAAGCCGACTGCGCCGGCCCGCCCCCAGCGGCCCGCTGAGTCGCGCGACAATTTCAAGGACAACCCCTACTAGTGAAACACTTCAAATCCCTTCGTCGAGTGGGCCTCGTGGCGCTGTGTCTTTGCGCGTCGCAGGCCCTGGCGGACGCACGCCTGGAAGCCCGTCGTCACTTCCGCACCGGCATGAGCCTCATCGCCCGGAAGGAGTACGACCAGGGCATCGCCGAGCTGGAGCAGGCGTACGCCATCAAGCCGCACCCCAACGTCCTCTTCAACATCGCGCGCGCGTACCAGGACGCGGGCCGCTCCGCGGAGGCGCTGGAGACCTACCGGCGCTACCTGGCGAGCAACCCGCCGGACGCGGCCACGGTGGAGACCACCGTCGCGGCGCTGGAGGCGAAGCAGCGCGAGGCGGAGGCCGCCGCCGGCGCGACGGACACCTCCGCGCTGCCCATGCCGCCGCCCCCCGCGAGCGTCCAGTCCCAGCAGCAGCTGGCGGGGCTCCTGGAGCGGCTGGAGAAGGCCATCGAGCGCGCGGAGTCCATGCCCTCGGGCCCCGCGACGCCCGCGCCCTCCACGTACGTGCCCTCCGTGCTGCCCGGCGTGTCCGAGGCGGCCACGGGCGACGACGGCGCGGTGCCCTACGAGGAGCGCGTGGTGACGGCCAGCCGCCGCGCCCAGTCCTCGCTGGAGGCGCCCAACGCCACCACCGTCATCACCGCGGAGGACATCCGCCTGTCTGGCGCCACCAGCCTGCCGGAGCTCTTGCGGCGCGTGCCGGGCGCGGACGTGATGTCGCTGGGCATCGGCAGCGCCAACGTGTCCATGCGCGGCTTCAACCAGCGCATCGCCAACAAGGTGCTCGTGCTCGTCGACGGCCGCACCGAGTACCAGGACTTCCTCGGCCTGACGCTCTGGTCGTCCATCCCCATCGGCCTGGATGAAATCGAGCGCATCGAGGTCATCCGCGGCCCGGGCAGCGCGCTCTACGGCGCCAACGCGATGTTGGGCGTCATCAACATCATCACCCAGGCCCCCGGCTCCGGCCCCCGCGCGCGCTTCACCGTGACGGGCGGCACCGGCCACAGCGTGGCGGGCTCGTTCCTGAGCCACGGCAGCTCCGGGGCGCTGCGCTACCGCGCGTCGGTGGCGTACTCGCAGGCGGACAAGTGGAGCCGCGACTACGCGAGCGACCGGCCGGACATCGTGCTCAGGGACCCGGACCCGGACATCGGCATGCGCGGGGCCCGGGCCACGCTGTCCACGGTGTACAGCTTCGCGGAGGGCCGCACGGTGGGCCTGTCCGGCGGCGTGCACCGCTACGCGACGGAAATCTATCCGCTGGGCCTTCTGCGCAACTACTTCATGGACGGCCTCAACGCGTACGCCAAGGGCGACGTGGAGCTGGGGCCGCTGAAGCTCAAGACGTTCTGGAACCACATCTCCGGCAGCGCCGGTCCCCAGTACGAGCCCATCGGTCAGCGCTCGCTGGGCACGGAGGTCAGCTCCAACCTGTTCAACGCGGAGCTGCTCTTCGCGCGCGCCTTCCACCTGGGCGGCGAGCACCAGCTCAACGTCGGCGTGGAGGGCCGCCTCAAGCGCGTGGGCTGGGACTACCTGGGCCCCTTGCGTGAGGAGGTCCACGCCGCCGCCTTCGTGCAGGACGAGTGGAGGCTGGCGGACCCGCTGCGCCTCATCGCCAGCTACCGCGTGGACCGGCACCCGCTGCTGGACGGGGGCTCGCCGGGCCTGGCGCACTCGCCTCGCGTGTCCGCGCTGTTCATGCCCGTGGAGGGCCACGCGTTCCGCATCAGCGCGGCGTCCGCCTTCCGCGAGCCCACGTTCCTGGAGAGCTACACGCGGCTGCTGGTCCCCGTGCAGGGCGTCAACGGCGCCAGCGCGCTGACGACGGGCAACACGGCCCTGCGCCCCGAGCGCCTCACCGCCTTCGAGCTGGGCTGGCGCGGCGAGTCCGCGGAGCTGGGCATGGACTGGGACGTGGCCCTTTACCAGAACCGGGTGAAGGACCTCATCGGCCTGTCCAACTTCGAGCGGCTGCCGGTGGGCGAGTCCTACGACGCGGCCACGGGCAACTACCTCATCGGCCGCTCGCGCTTCGTCAACGAGGACTCCATCTACACCGCGCGCGGCGCGGAGGCCGGCCTCACGCTGGCCCTCATCGACGGCCTGGGCATCAAGGCGAGCGCCGCCTTCCAGACGGTCTCCTCGGACCTGGAGGACAAGGCGGAGTGCGGCCCGTGCAGCCAGGTGCCGCAGCTCAAGCTGTACGGCGGCGTCACCTACCGCACCCAGGCGGACCTCGAGTTCGGCGTGGACCTGGCCTACACCTCGTCCACGACCTGGATTGAGCGCGAGCCCGCGGCGGCGGACCCGACCCGCATCGAGCTGGCCTCCAATCCGCTGGGCGCCCACACCATCATCAACGCGCGCGTGGGCTACACGGCGGTGAAGAACCTGGTGGACGTGGCGCTCATCGGCAGCCAACTGGGCGCCGCGCACTCCCAACACCCCTTCGGCAACCGCATCGAGCGGCGCGTCTATGCGACGCTGACGGTGACTCCATGAGCCGCACCTCCTCGTTCAAGCCCTCCGCGCTCGTCGCGCTCGCCTCGTCCCTGCTCGTGCTGGGGTGTGAGTCCCCGTCCGTGGTCCCCACGGCGGACGGCCAGCAGGCCCTGCACACCGCCCGCATCGAGGGCAGCCTCGTCGTGCAGTCGGCCCTCCGGGGCAACGCGGTGGTGTTCCTCTACGACGTGGACAAGCGCCCGCTGCCGCCGCCCCAGGGCAGCGGCCGTCCGGTGGCCTTCACCGTCATCCCCGCGGCGCAGCTGTTCGGCCCGGCGCTCGGCACCAATTCGCCCGGCCCCTTCACCGCGCCCTTCGCGTTCAGCCTGGTGGGGGCGGGCCGGTACATGCTGCGCGGCTTCATCGACGTGGACACCTGCGCGACGGGCGTCACGCCCTGCCACGCCTCCGACTTCAACCCCTGGTACGGCGTCACCAGCGAGCCCAACACGGGCGACATCGGCGGCGCCGCGGTGGACCTGACCAACGGCCAGCCGCTGGTCCTGGAGGTCACCAAGGACGAGGAGGGCCATCCGCAGCCGCTCACCAACGTCACGGTGAGCTTCTCGCAGGCCACCGCGCAGGTGCCGGTGGACCGGCCCGCCTTCCAGGTCACCGTCGCCGGCGGCGGGGACAACACCCTGGCGGCGGGCGGGCCCATGAAGGTGCTGCGGCTGACGCCGCAGGTGGTGGAGGCCAGCCCGGTGACGCAGCGGCCCAAGGCCTTCCTCGTCAGCTACGTGGACGCCAACCGCGACGGCGTGCCGGACGACGCCAACCGCGACGGGGTGCCGGATGTCTGGCCGCGCGTCGTGGTGCGCAAGCTGGCGGATGAGCCGGGCCTGCTCGAGGACAACGACCTGGACCGCGACAGCATCCTCGACGCGGACGGCATCGACTACCTGCGCGCCGACGGCACCCGTGACGGCAGGCCGGACCTGGTGGTGCTCGCGGCGGGGCTGGTGATGGACCCCATCCTCGCGGCGCTGACGGATGAGAACGGCCAGCCCCGGATGACGCCCGTGCCCCTGGCGGAGCTCCAGGTGGCCGTGCAGCCCATCGCCCTGGATGCCAGCGACGCGGCCGCCCCGGCCCGTCTCGACGGGCTGCCGAAGGGCCGCTACTCCGTGGTGCTGATCCAATCCACGGGGCAGACATGGCGGGTCCCCAACGAGCTCGCCCCGCCGCTGGCGGCGAGCATCGGGATTCCGGGCGTCGAAAGTCAGGCCTTCGTGCTTGAGGTCCCCTGAGCCCCACCTCGTGGCGCGCAAGGGTGTGCGACGCCCCACATCGGGAAAAAAGAGAGGAAGGACGGTGCTTTGACTTCGCCATGTCCTTCCGTCAACATGCTTGGGTCTGCAGGGGGACAGCCCCACCTGAGGTCGTGATCCGATGAAGGCCGGTACCCTTCCCTCCCCAGAGCCCGTTCCCAACCGCACCACGACGGACCCGGCGCGCCCTGGTGGAAGCCGGACCGCGACGGGCGGCGCGCCGCAGCGCGTGCTGCTGGTGGACGACAGCCGCTCCATCCGGACGCTGCTGAAGATCTACCTCATGGCGCGCAACTTCGAGTTCCTGGAGGCGGAGTCCGCCGAAGAGGGACTGAAGGTCGCCGAGGCGGAGGGCATCGACCTCATCCTCACCGACTTCCACATGGACGGGATGAACGGCGCCGACTTCGCGGCGCAGATTCGCGCCAACGCCAACCCCCGGCTGGCGAAGGTCCCCATCCTGATGATGACGGGTGACCCGAACGTCGCCGAGGTGCGCGCGCTGGGTCAGAAGGCCGGCATCAGCGCCTTCGTCCGCAAGCCGGTGAGCTGCGCACAGCTCATGACGCTGGTGGACACCATCCTCCCGCTGCCGCGCAAGTAGCACCAGGGACCCCGTCCTCACGACGGAGCCCGAGCCGCAGAAGCAGCGCGAGCCCCTCGGCGGGTGGAGGCCTTCCTCCCGAGACCTCGCGAGCAGCACGACGGGCGAGCCGCCCTTGCGTCAGGCTCCGAGCCACTGAAGCAGAGCGAACCCTTCAGCGGGTGGAGGCCTTCTTCCCGAGACCTCGCGAGCAGCACGACGGACGAGCCGCCCTTGCGTCAGGCTCCGAGCCACTGAAGCAGGGCGAACCCTTCAGCGGGTGGAGTCCTTCCTCGCGAGACCTCGCGAGCAGCACGACGGGCGAGCCGCCCTTGCGTCAGGCTCCGAGCCACTGAAGCAGCGCGAACCCTTCAGCGGGTGGAGTCCTTCCTCGCGAGACCTCGCGAGCAGCACGACGGGCGAGCCGCCCTCACCTCACGCCGGGTTCCGGGCCGCCGCAGCGGCGCGGGCCCGGCGTTTTCGCAGCGCCTCGCCCACGCGCACCGCGAAGAGCAGCGCGAGCACCGCGCCGTAGATGAGCGGCTCGGTGACGTCCTGCTTCACCCGCCACACGAAGTGCACCACGCCCAGCACCGCGGCCACATAGGCCAGCCGGTGCAGGCGCTGCCAGCGCGGGAAGCCGAGCCTCCTCACCCAGCGGTTCGTGGACGTGACGGCCAAGGGCACCAGCAGCACCCACGCGGTGAAGCCCACGGTGATGAAGGGCCGCTTCAGCACGTCCTCCCCCAGCGCCCGCCACGCCAGCCCCTGGTCCAGCACCGCGTAGGTGAGCAGGTGCGCGCACGCATACGTGAAGGCCAGGAGCCCCAGCGTGCGGCGCACGCGCGCGGGCCACGTCCACCGCGTGAGCAGCCGCACCGGTGTACACGCCAGCGACGCCAGCAACATCACCAGCGCGAGCAACCCCGTCTGGTTGAGCGCCGCCTCGATGGCGTTGGGGCCCAGTTGTCCCAGCGGCCCCTGCACGGCGAGCAGCGCCAGGGGCAACAACCCGCCCACGGTGAGCGCGGGGTTGAGCCACGGATGGGAAGACGAGGCCATGGCGTCAGAAGTTCTCGCGCAGGTCCATGCCCGCGTAGAGGTGCGCCACCTGCTCGCCATAGCCGTTGAACGGCAGCGTGGGCCGGCGCTCGAAGTCGCCGATGCGCCGCTCGGTGGCCTGGCTCCAGCGCGGATGGGACACCGCGGGATTCACATTGGCGTAGAAGCCATACTCGTGCGGCGCCGCCATGTTCCAGGTGGTGAGCGGCATGGTGCGCGTGAGCGAGATGCGCACGATGGACTTGCCCCCCTTGAACCCATACTTCCACGGCACCACCAGTCGCAGCGGTGCGCCGTTCTGCGCCGGCAGCTGCTTGCCGTACAACCCCATGGCCATGAACGTCAGCGGATGCATCGCCTCGTCCAGCCGCAGCCCCTCCAGGTAGGGCCAGTCCAGCACCGGCCGCTTCTGTCCGGGCAGCTGCTCCGGGTCCATCAGCGTGGTGAACGTCACGTAGCGCGCGTGGCTGGTGGGCTTCACCCGCGACAGCAGCGCGGCCAGCGGGAAGCCCAGCCACGGAATCACCATGGACCAGGCCTCCACGCAGCGCATCCGGTAGACGCGCTCCTCCATCGTGAACCAGGACAACAGCTGGTCGATGTCCACCGTCTTCGGCTCGTGCACCTCCCCGTCCACGGTGACGGTCCACGGCCGGGGCTTGAGGTGATGCGCGAGCCGCGCCGGGTCGTTCTTGTCCAGGCCCAGCTCGTAGAAGTTGTTGTACGTGGTGACGTCCTCGTACGGGGTGCGCGGCTCGTCCGTGTCGAACGCGCCCTTCGCCTTCACCACGGGCCCGGTGACGGCGCCCGCGTCCGGGACATACGCGTCCATGAAGCGGCGCTGCTTGCGGGTAAGCAGGTACAGGCCCCCCGCCACGGCGGCGGCCGTGCCCGTGAACAGGCCCGCGTTGCGCAGGAAGTCGCGGCGGCGCAGGTAGAGCCGTTCGGAGGTGATTTCAGAGCCGGGCGGCTCCGCGGGCGGCTTGTCGCTCATGACCCTTTATAACGGCCCAGCGTCCCCGGCCGTTACATCCCCCGCCCGCTGCGGCACGGCGCGAGCGTCCTTGACGCGCCACAGCCGCCACCAGGGCGTGCCGGGGGACTGGTGGTGCTCCCAGTGGTAGCCGAAGAAGTAACAGGACAGCATGGCCCACACGTGGTTGCGCGGCAGCGTGCGCGCGTGGTGCGGCGCCATGTCCGGCGTGTCCGGGCGCCGGTGCGGCAGGTAGGTGCCGAAGTAGAACAGCTGCAACGTCCCCAGCACGGCCGGTACCACCCAGAAGACGAGCACGCGCGGCTGGGATACACCCAGGAAGACGAGGACGTTGAACTTGGCCGCCATCACCCCCAGCTGCGGCAGCGTGGTGTAACGAACCATGAACGTCCCCAGCCACGGCCAGAAGGACTGGGTGCGGGTGGAGAAGTCCGGGTCGTCGTCGCCCGTGGGGTGCTGGTGGTGCGCGTGGTGGTTGAGCACCAGTCGCCGGTAGGACAGCCCCGCGAACAGGAAGCAGGCGAGCGTCCCCACCGCCTCGTTCACCCAGCCCTGCCGAGCCACCGTGCCGTGCATGGCGTCATGGCCGGTGATGAACAGCCCCGTGCACAGCCACGCATGGAAGGCGACGTGCATCCACGTGAGGGGCGAGTCCAGGGGCAGCCACCCCGGGGACATCAGCATCCACGTCAGGTGCGCGCCCCACGCGCCGATGATGACGAGCGCGATGACGACGCCCCAGGGGCCGAGCGGTGGTGCGCGATGACGGGCCGTGGTCTCCATCTCACCTGACTCATGGGGATGACGGCGCCGCCGCGCACGGGAAAGCACCCCGGCGCGGCGAGCGGGCCGTCGGCCGTGGCTACTTCCGCACGCCGGCGTCGGCCGAGGGGGCGGTGGCCTCGCGCACCAGCTCCTCCGCGGTGACGTAGCGCGGCTCGATGTCCACCGGCACGTCCTTGAGCCGCTCGAGCACCTTGCGCACGGGCGGACGAATCACGCCCATCTTCGCCAGGAGCGCCTCGGCCGCCTTGCGGTCACCCCTGGCCTGGATCTCCATCAGCTGCTTCGTCAGCGCGGTGACGGACTTCTTCATCGTCTCCGGCACGACGGAGAAGGTGCCGTCGGCGGCGACCTTCACGGCGCCGGAGTCCAGGAAGTAGTTGAGCTGCAGCGCCACGCCCTTGCCGTGCGCCTCGTCGATGCCGAAGCGGATGGAGCGGAACGCGGACGCCAGGAACGTCGTGTACATGGTGCGGCCCATCGCCTTGTCGATGACGCCCGTGTCCATCAGCCGCTGCAGCGCCCACAGGCCGGAGATGTCCGCCTTGGCCTCCTCGAGCGCGCTGGAGGACACCTGGAGCGCCTGGCGCACCGTCGTCGCCTTGCCGCCCACGGTGATGTTGTGCGGCCCCAGCCCGTGCATCAGCTCGTGCATCAGGATGTGCGTGAAGAAGGCGTCGAAGGCCACGTCCTGCTGGTCCCTGGCGGACAGCGCCACCTTGGCGATGGGCACCAGCACGCGCTGGAACTTGGCCTCCTGCACGTTCTTGAGCATCACGCGCTTGGAGCCCATGGCCTCCGTGACGCGCTCGTCGTTGGGCAGGTTGTACGCGGCCGTCTGCACGCCCCGGTTGGCGTCACCGGCGGAGAACAGGCTGTTGACGACACGGATGGGGGCCAGCGCGCCCAGCTTCGGGTTGCGCAGCTTCGCGTCGATGGGCAGGTGGTTCTCCAGGTCCTGCAGGTGGTCGCTGAACTTCGCGAGCTTCTGCGTCTCCGCGTCGTCGCGCAGGCCGACGAAGGCCTCGAACGCGGCCTTGTAGTTGAACCAGCCGTCCTCGTAGACCTCGTAGGGCCCCACGGTGGGCTCGATGCTCGCGTCCAGCTTCATCCACGCGACTTCGCTCGCGTAGTAGTCGTTCGAGCCGAACGCGTCCGCGCGCGACTCCAGGAACGCCTTGAGCGTGGGCTGCTTGGTCAGCTGCGCGGCCTCGCGGAACAGGCGCGCGGCCTCGGCCAGCTCACCCTGGTACTCGATGCTGTACGGCACGGAGACGAACTTGCCGTCGGTGCCCCGGCGGATGGTGGTGTAGAAGCCCGTGGCCTCCTTCTGCTGGGCCTCCGGCAGCGACTTCACCCACGCCTCAACCTGCTCCTTGGTGGCGCCGGCCGGATAGAAGTTGCCGGCCTCCGGCTTCGCGGGCACGCCGGGCAGGAACGGCCGCCCCTCGTCCAGGCTGTTCCACGGGCCCTTGTCCAGCACGAACGCGTGCAGCCGCGCGCGGCCCAGCGGCGAGTCGTCTCGCGTGAGCCCCAGCAGCACCGTCTCGCTGCCCGCCCAGCGCTGGCGCAGGAAGAGCGCGTCCATCAACTGCGAGGCCTGGACGATGCGCGCGAGCGCCTGCCGCTCGTTGGCGGGCAGCGCCTTCAAGTCCACCTTCAGCTCCACCGGGGCGAAGCGCGCGGTGAGGCGCTGCAATTCGGCGGCGTCGGGCAGGGCGACGGGGGCGGCGGCGTGCTCGGCGGCGAGGGCGGAGCCGGACAGCATCGCCGCACCGAGCACGGACAGGAGGGTTCGGTTCATGGCCCTTCCCTACCCCAACGTCGCGCCCCCTCCCAGCGCTCCCGTGCTCCTGTACGCATCGGAACATTCCAGCCAGGACGGTTTGGCGGCGCGCGTCGGAGCCGGCTGACAACATGCGCAAGCCTGGATTTCCCGGGCAACCCAGGTGCCCCTCAACCCGGGCACGCGAGGACTTCTCATGACGACGACTCGAACCGACCCCTTGGCCCGCCGGGGCGCGCTGCCGGGGCTGCTGGTGGCCCTGTGCGTGGGGCTGTTCTCCTCCTCCGCGCTGGCGGCGGACGAGGTGCGCCTGCTCAAGGCGGTGAGCACCGTGAGCAGCCGCTATGGGCAGACGTGGCAGGACGTCACCTACCTCCTGGTGGTGAAGAACCTGGCCTACGAGAAGCAGGTCGCCATCCACGACAAGCAGCCGGACGGGACGTGGATCGACCTGGCTGCCAGCTACTCGGGCGACGCGGGCGCGGGGTACGAGCTGTGGAAGGTGACGCGGCAGTACCAGAGCTGGGGCACGTCCCCGCAGCCCACGCGGGACCTGGAGTTCGTGGCGAAGTACACGGTGAATGGCCAGACGTACTGGGACAACAACGGCGGGGCCAACTACCAGCTGGTGCGCACCAACGGGCCGCTGCTGCCGCGGGCCAACGTGCTGGTGGGCAGCAGCTACTGGCAGCCCACGGGTGAGGTGGACATCGGCATCGACGTGAAGAACCTCGCCTACACCAAGAGCGTCACGGTGGTGTACACGACGGACAACTGGGCCACTTCCCACGAGGTCGCCGCGGCCTTCGTCCCCGGCTACTCGGTGGGCTACTCGTACATCCCCAGCCCCAACGCGTACGGCGTGGAGCGCTGGCAGGCGCGCATCCCGGCCGTGTCCGGCACGCCGCTGTACTACATCCGGTACGAGGTGAACGGGCAGACGTACTGGGACAACAACTTCGGCTACAACTACCCGCCCATCTACCCTCCCCTCTAGCCCTCCCGAGGGCCGACCCGGGGGCCTGGCCGTCCAGCGCCGGGCCCGACGGGGGGCATTCGGGCGAAGGCCCTCGACAGGCCGGTTTGCATGGTTATGGGGAGACGACGCTTCGCGCCCACACGGGGCGCCCGGAGGCCTTGAACCCATGACCGTCGACGCTTCCCCCCAGCGGGAAACCCACGCCTTCCAGGCGGAGATCAACCAGCTCCTCAGCCTGGTCATCAACTCGCTCTACAGCCACAAGGAGATCTTCCTCCGGGAGCTGGTCTCCAACGCCTCGGACGCGCTCGACAGGCTGCGCTTCCGCGCGATTACCGAGCCGGAGCTGCTCGCGGACGCGCCGGAGCTGGAGCTGCGAATCCTGCCGGACGCGGAGAAGAACACCCTCACCATCGAGGACACCGGCGTCGGCATGTCCCACGACGAGCTGGTGAAGAACCTGGGCACCATCGCCCACTCCGGCTCGCGCGAGTTCATCCAGGCGATGACCCAGCGCGGCCAGAAGGACATGCAGCTCATCGGCCAGTTCGGCGTGGGCTTCTACAGCGCGTACCTCGTCGCCGACCGCGTGGAGGTCGTCAGCCGCGCCGCCGGCAAGGACAGCCAGGCGTGGAAGTGGACGTCCGAGGCGCACGGCACCTTCACCGTGGAGCCCGCCGAGCGCGCGGCCCGGGGCACCTCCGTCATCCTCCACCTCAAGGAGGACCAGAAGGAGTTCCTGGACGAGTGGCGCGTGCGCTCGCTGATTACGCAGTACTCCGACTACGTCGGCCACCCCATCAAGCTCCAGGTGACCAAGACGACGGGCACGGGGGACGACGCGAAGACGGAGAGCTCGCTGGAGGTGGTGAACAAGGCGAGCGCCCTGTGGCAGCGCGCCAGGTCGGACATCACCGACGAGCAGTACCAGGAGTTCTACAAGCACCTGACGCACGACTGGGAGAAGCCGCTCGCGTGGACGCACTTCAAGGCGGACGGCAACCAGCAGTTCACCGGGCTGCTCTTCCTGCCGAAGAACCCGCCGTTCGACCTGAACGCGCAGCAGCAGCGCGGGGTGCGGCTGTTCGTCAAGCGCGTGTTCATCATGGACCGCTGCGAGGAGCTGGTGCCGCAGTGGCTGCGCTTCGTGCGCGGCGTCATCGACTCGGATGACCTGCCGCTCAACGTGTCGCGCGAGCTGCTGCAGGACTCGCAGGTGGTGCGCGCCATCCGCAAGCACGTGGTGAAGAAGTCGCTGGACCTGTTGGAGAAGCTCGCCAAGGACAAGCCCGAGGACTACACGACGTTCTGGAAGGCCTTCGGCACGGTGCTCAAGGAGGCGCTGGCCACCGAGGCCGAGCACAAGGACAAGGTGGGCGGCCTCTTGCGCTACGAGAGCTCGCGCGACGAGGGGCTCACGTCCCTGGCGGACTACGTGTCGCGGATGAAGGAGGGCCAGGAGGCGCTCTATTACATCTACGGCGAGTCCCGGAAGGCGGTGGAGGACAGCCCGCACCTGGAGGCGCTCAAGCAGCGCGGCTACGAGGTCCTCTTCATGACGGACCCGGTGGACGAGTGGGCGGCGCAGGGCCTGCGCGAGTTCCAGGGCAAGCCGCTGGTCTCCGCGCTCCAGGCGGACCTGAAGCTGCAGTCCACGGACGAGCAGAAGAAGGAGCACGAGGAGAAGAGCGAGGGGCTCAAGGGGCTCACGTCGCGGATGAAGGACGTGCTGCAGGACTCGGTGCGCGAGGTGCGCGTGTCGGACCGGCTCACGGACTCGCCGGTGTGCCTCGTCGTCCCCGAGGGCGGCTCGCCCGCGTACCTGGAGCGGCTGCTGCAGCAGCGGGGTAAGGGAATGCCGAGGGTGAAGCGCATCCTCGAGGTCAATCCCAAGCATCCGGTCATCGAGCACCTGAAGACGCTCCACGCCCAGGACCCGGCCCAGGCGCAGGTGGCCGAGTGGATTGAGCTCTTGCATGACCAGGCGCTGCTCACCGAGGGCAGCACCATCTCCGACCCGAACCGCTTCGCGCGCCGGCTGACGACGCTGCTCACGCAGGTGGCGGGGCAGGCCGTGAAGGCGCCGGTGCCCGACGCGCCGAAGCCGGAGGCCCCGGCGCAGGCCGCGAGCTAGGGCACGGTACTGGGGTGAAAGGGCCTCCACTCGAATGGGGTGGAGGTCCTCGGGCACCGGGGCGCGGGAGGGGCCTTTCGCCGCCTTTCGCGCGATTCGCCGGCGCACAATTAGACAGCCTTGTGAGCGATAGGGAATGATGGCTGGATGTCCCAGACCTCCTTCGCCGTCTTCACTTGCGACATCCTCCCGACGGCGGACGCCTCTGTCCGCTCCGCCATCCAGGGAGTGGTCCGCGCGGAGCTCAGCAAGCCTCACCGCCGCGTGCGTCAGCCGCTCGGCAACCAGTGGCTGGTGCGCTTCGACGACGGTGGCTTCAATGCCTTCGTGCTGGTGCTGAGCACGCTGCGCGCGCGCTACCCGGAGTCCTTCCGCTACCTGGTCGTCGGCTGGAACGACATGGGCTCGGTGGCGCTCTATCCGTTGGGTGGGGCGACGCCCACCACGCTGAGCCTCGTCACGGCGATGGCCGCCGTGGCCTCGGGCGCGGACGAGCTGGCGGCGCCGCTGCTGCTCGCCTCGGGCCCGCTCACCGCGGACGACTTCCCGCTGCAGTGGGCGGACGAGGCCGGTGAGGCGCAGAGCCTCCTGGGCGCGTCGGCGGCGCGGACCCGGCGCGTGGCGACTGCCGGTCCTCGTCGGAGCGTGACGCGGACGCCTCGTGCGCCGGCGCCGGTCGTCAGCGCGGCGCCCGTGCAGGCCGAGGTGGTGGTGAGCGCGGTCGAGGAGGCGCCCGCGCCCGTGGTGAGCGAGGCCCCCGCGACGGAGGCCACCGAGGCCCCGAGCGGCGGACGCAAGGGTGCGCGTCGCAAGGGCGCGCGCAAGGCCGGCGCGGCGCGGGCGAAGAAGGCCGCGGGCGGCAAGGCGCGTGGCAAGCGGGCCGCCAAGGTGGCCCGGACGGAGCGCACGGAGGAGGCCGCGAAGCGTCGGCGTCCCACCGCGACGAGCAAGCGGACCGGTGGCAAGCGCCGGGGCACCGCGGTCAGCGCGAAGCGCTCCACGTCGGGCAAGCCCAAGGCGTCCAAGGCGAAGGCCAAGACCGCTCGCGCGGCGACGAAGCGCAAGGGCAAGAAGGGCGCTCGCTGAAGCGAGGTCCGTGACGCCGCGCGCGGCGGACGTGCGCGGCGGCTTGCTTCACAACCGACGGTGGCTTCATGCACTGGAGAGCCGGGCGCGCCTCCATGGTGTGCTCTCCGCGCGGCACCTTCGCGTTCACTCGCACCATTCGGGGCGCATCGCGCAGGGATGCTTCGCCGCGCGAGCCCATCCCCTCACAACCCCATGTCGAGCAGCACCGCCTCCGCCGCGCGCCGCCCCGAGCCGAGCGCGCCATGGATGGACGCGCTGTCCCGGTGGTCACCACACACATAGAGCCCCGGTGACAGTCGCACCGGCCGATGCGGCGGCTCCAGCGCGGCCATCGTCTGCGCCGGCAGCGCGAACGGGAGCGAGTACGTGCGCAGGTGCCGCCAGTCCGCCACCGCGGCGCCGAACCACTCCGCCAGCTCTACGCGCACCCGCTCGCGCAACCCGGCCTCATCCGAGTGCACGCCCAGCACCGACACGGACACGAGCGCCTGTCCCCGGGGCGCATACGCGGGCGACACCTCGCTCATCACCGCCACGTTGTTCACCACGCCCTTCCCGTCACCATTGAGCAGCAGCCACGGCCCCTCCACCGGCGGCTCCGGCGCGGCGAAGTACAGACACGTCACCGCGTTCATCATCGGCACCGGCATCCCGGGGAGCAGCCGCGCCGCGGCCAGCGGGTCCGTGGCCACCACCACCGCCTTCGCGCCCAGCAGCTCCCCATCCTCCAGCCGCACCCGGTGCCCCCACACGTCGGCCACGGGTGCATGCCTTCTCAGCGCGACAGGCGGCAGCTTCGCGGCGAGCTGCTCCGCGATTCCCCCCATCCCCTGCTCCGGCACCCCGGCCTCGCCCGAGGCGAACATCCGGAAGACGAACTCCAAGAAGCGGCTGGACGTGTTCAGCGAGCGGTCCAGGAAGACGCCCGCGAGGAAGGGCCGCAGGAAGCCCTCCACCATGTCCTCCGTGAAGCCCAGCTCCTCCAGGTAGCGCCGCGAGGTGCGCTGGGGACGCAGCCACACGTCCTCGTCCTCGCCCGAGCGCGACAGCTGCCGCAGCTCCAGCACCCGCAGCTTGTCGCCGAACGTCCCGGGCACGTCGAGCAGGTGCGTGAGCGCCGTCACCGGCTGACGCAGCGGGTCCGCCACCGTGCACAGCCGCCCCTGGCGCCACACCTTCGCGCCCGGCATGACGCGCCGCAGCCGCAGCGCCTCCAGGTCGAGCAGCCTCCGCCCCTCCGGGTAGGCCGTCAGGTACACCTGGAACCCACGGTCCAGCAGGAAGCCCTCATGAGCATCCGTGCGGACGCGGCCCCCGGGGGCATCCCCGGCTTCCAGGACCACCACTTTCAAGCGGGATTGGACGAGCGCTCGCGCGCACGCCAGCCCCGCGAGACCCGCGCCCACGACGATGACGTCCGGGTTCGACACGCGCTCTCCCACATCCACGCTGGCTCCCCTCCATGCTGGTGCGGCGAGCGCGCGGGCCGCAAGCCGTACCGTCGTCCGGGTTGCTCGGGAGCGAACACTTGTGCAGAACTGGGAGGCGAGGCGCCACATGCAAGAGCCTCGAAACGCCGGGCTTCCCGGCGTCACCTGAGTGGAGAGAAGGCGGGTTACCCCATGTTGATCGTGATGCGACCAGACGCGACGGCCCAGGACATCGAGCGTGTGAACGACGAGATCCGCCGTCGTGGCTGGCAACCGCACGCGATTCCAGGGGGCACTCGCACGGCCATCGGCATCACCGGCAACCCCGGCGCGGTGGAGCCCGAACCCTTCCGGGTGCTGCCCGGCGTCGCGGACGCGGTCTCCATCTCCCAGCCGTTCAAGCTCGTCAGCCGCGAGGTGAAGCCGGACGACACGCAGCTGCGCGTGGGCGACCTCACCATCGGCGGCGCGTCCTTCCACGTCATCGCCGGGCCGTGCTCGGTGGAGTCGCGCGAGCAGATTCTGTCCACCGCGCACGCGGTGAAGAAGTCGGGCGCCACCATGCTGCGCGGCGGCGCGTTCAAGCCGCGCACCAGCCCCTACGAGTTCCAGGGGCTCAAGGGTGACGGCCTCGCGCTCTTGGCCGAGGCGCGCCAGGAGACGGGCCTGCTCGTCACCACCGAGGTGAAGGACACCGCGACGCTGGACGCGGTGGCGGACGCCACGGACATCCTCCAGATTGGCGCGCGCAACATGCAGAACTTCAGCCTGCTGGAGGCGGTGGGCGAGCGGCGCAAGCCCGTGCTGCTCAAGCGCGGCATGAGCGCGACCATCAAGGAGCTGTTGATGGCGGCCGAGTACATCGTCGCGCGCGGCAACACCCAGGTCATCCTCTGCGAGCGCGGCATCCGCACGTTCGAGACGATGACGCGCAACACGTTGGACCTGAACGCCGTGCCCATGCTCAAGCAGCTGTCGCACCTGCCCGTCTTCGTGGACCCGTCGCACGGCATCGGCGTGCGCAAGGCGGTGCCGGCGATGATGCGGGCGGCGGTGGCGGTGGGGGCCGACGGCATCATCGTGGAAGTGCACCCCGACCCGCCGCGCGCGAAGTCGGACGGCGCCCAGTCGTTGGACTTCTCCGAGTTCGACAAGTCCATGAACGAGGTGCGGGCGATTGCACAGGCCATGGGCCGTGAAGTCGTGCGGTTGGGATAGCGCGCGATGACCCTCAAGGAAGCGCTGGGCAAGGTGGTGGGCCGGCGCGACCTCACCCGCGAGGAGATGGCCCGGGTCATGGGCCTGATGCTCGCGGGCGAGGCATCGCCTGCTCAAGTGGGGGCGCTGGCGACGGCGCTCAAGATGAAGGGTGAGACCGAGGACGAAATCCTCGGCGCCGCGGAGGCCATGCGGGCCTGCGCGGCGAAGCTGTCTCCGCGCGCGCAGGTGGTGCTCGACACCTGCGGCACGGGCGGGGACGGCGCGCACACCTTCAACATCTCCACCGCGGTGGCCTTCGTGGCCGCCGGGGCGGGGGTGACGGTGGCCAAGCACGGCAACCGCGCGGTCTCCAGTCGGTGCGGCAGCGCGGACGTGCTCGCCGCGCTGGGTGTGTCCATGGAGCGGCCGCATGAGCGCGTCGCGCTCGACATCGACGAATACGGCGTGGGGTTCCTCTTCGCGCCCTCGCACCACAGCGCGCTCAAGCACGTGGCGCAGGCGCGAAGGGACATGGGCTTCCACAGCATGTTCAACCTGCTGGGGCCGCTGACCAACCCGGCCGGCGCGCGCTATCAGCTGCTGGGCACCTTCGACGGCAAGCGCGTGGAGCAGACGGCGCGCGTGCTGGGGCGGCTGGGCAGCCGGCGCGCGTGGGTGGTGCACGGCCACGACGGGCTGGATGAAATCTCGCCCTGCGCGCCCACCGAGGTGGCGGAGCTGCGCGAGGACGGCACCGTGCGCTGCTTCACGGTGCGGCCCGAGGACGCGGGGCTCGAGGTGGTGCCGCGCGAGGCCATCGCCGGCGGTGACGCGGACGAGAACGCGAAGCGGCTGCGCTCGCTGCTGGACGGGGAGCGCTCCGGGCTGCGCACGGCGGTGCTGCTCAACGCGGCGGCATCGCTCGTGGTCGTCGGACAAGCGGAGGACTTGCGCGAGGGCGTGAAGAAGGCGGAGCACGCCATCGACTCGGGCGCGGCGTCGCGCAAGCTCGCCTCGCTCATCCACGGGGCCGTGTCGTGAGCGGGGGCCAGCGTGGTGGCACATCGTCTCCGGCCGCGCCGGGGACGCTGGACCTCATCATGGCGCGCAAGCGACGGGAGCTGGCGGAGCGGCCTCCCCTGTCGCCGCGCCCCCGTCCCGAGCCGCGTGACTTCGCGGGCGGCCTGCTGCGACGAGCCGCCGGGCGTCCCGTGAGCGTCATCGCGGAGGTGAAGCGCAAGAGTCCGTCCGGCGGGGCGTTTCCGCACGCGGACGTGGTCGCGGTGGCCAGGGCCTACGAGGCCGCGGGCGCCAGCGCCATCAGCGTGCTGACGGATGGGCCGGACTTCGGAGGCGCGCTGGAGGACCTCGTCGCGGTGCGAGCCGTGGTGTCGGTGCCGGTGCTGCGCAAGGACTTCCTCGTCGCGGCGCGCGAGGTGGAGGAGAGCGCGCTGTGGGGCGCGGACGCGGTGCTGCTCATCGCGGATGCGCTGGAGGACGGTGAGCTGCGCGAGATGCTGGCCACGGCGCGCGCGGTGAACGTCGCCGCGCTGGTGGAGGCGCACACGGAGGCGCACGCCGAGCGGGCGCTGGCGGCGGGCGCGGAGCTGGTGGGCATCAACAACCGGGACCTGGCCACGTTGAAGACGGACGTGGGCACGGCGCTGCGGGTGATGCCCAGGCTGCGCTCGCGGGCCCGCGTGCTCGTGGCGGAGAGCGGGCTCAAGTCGGTGACGGAGCTGGTCGCCGCGCGAGAGGCCGGCGCCGACGCGGTGCTGGTGGGCGAGTCGCTCCTGCGCGACGCGGAGCCGGGACGGGCGCTCACGCGGCTGCTCGGACAGGAAGGCACGCCGCCGTGAGTGTCCGGGTGAAGGTGTGTGGGGTGACGCGGCTCGAGGATGCTCGGGCCGCGTGGGACGCGGGGGTGGACGCGCTCGGGCTCAACTTCTATCCGCCCTCCCCCCGGTATCTGGACCTGGCCACGGCGGCGAAGCTCGGGCGCACGCGGCCGCCCCTGGGGGCGCTGATTGGCGTGTTCGTCAACGCGGCGGCGGAGGACATCCGGCGGGCGGTGACGGAGTGTGGCCTCACGGCCGTGCAGCTCCATGGGGACGAGCCACCGGAGGCCTGCTCGGGGTTCGGGGTGCCGGTCATCAAGGCGCTGCGGGTGCGCGGCGCGGATGACGTGGCGCGGGCGCGGGCGTACGTGGGAGTGGGCGACGTGACGGGGCTGCTGCTGGACGGGGC
>NZ_SRLW01000156.1:0-22919 GCF_006518215.1 Myxococcus sp. AB025B | reverse complement strand
GTCAAAATGTGCTCGACCTCCGCTCCCTGGTGCTTTCCGAGCGCTGGGACGCCGCCATCGACCTCACGCTCGCCCCTCTGCGCGCTCAGGTCCACCGGGCTGCGTGCTCAGGATGAGAGCCAGACCCGACGGGCCGGCGCCGACCTCGAAGCCGATGAAACGGACGCACGGGCGAGGGCTTGCGCGCGTCCGCCGCGCCGCGTGAAGACAAGCACCGGGATGCCTCGCGTGGGGCCCATCATGGCCGCGCGCTGTTCCTCGCCGACGTGGTCATCATCGACCCCGCGCGCGGTGAAACGCCGGACCAGGTGCCTCACCGGGATGGAGCACGACCTGTTTGACCGCCATCGTGCCTTCGCGGTGCCTCGCCAAACGAGCTGCGCCGCGTGGAGCGCCACCACGCCCCCGAGTTCCTCTCCGATGGCCCCCGGCACGGCGCGCGGCGCGCGCGCTGGAGCGCCGTGTCCAGGAAGCAACACGTCCCGACACGGAAGCTTGATGCACCCGGGGAGGCCCGGGTCTACGGTCGCTGGATGGGTTCAGCCGTTCCCGGCACGCCGGGCTGTGTTTCATCCAACGACGTCACCGCCGCCCCTCGCCCTCCCCGCTCCACGACGGCGCTCGTCCTCGCCGGGCTGTGCCTGCTCGTCGGCGCGCGCGCGAAGGCCCAGCCGATTCCCCTCGATGAGTCGAGCGTCCCCACCACCGCCGTCTCGCTCACCGTCAGCGGCGGCGTGTCGCTGGGGGTCTACGAAGCGGGCTTCCTGTACTACGCGCTCGCCTCGGCCCAGGGCAGCCAGGAGGTGGACCTGCGGCTGTTGACGGGGGCCTCGGCCGGGAGCCTGAACTCGCTGCTCGCGGTGATGGCGTCCTGTGGCGCCGAGCTGCCGCCCCCGGACCAATCCCTGTTCTGGCGGACGTGGGTGCCCGTCGGCTTCAACCAGCTCTTCATCCCCGCGTCGACCTCCCCGCTCGGCGTCTTCTCGCGGGAGTGGCTGGAGCGCGGCGCCGCCGACATCGAGCAGGCCTGGAACCAGGGGCTGAGCACGTCCTGTGACGTGGTGTTCGGCGTCTCCACCACGCGCGTGGAGCCCCGCGTGCTCATGGCCGCGAACGGCCGCATGCCCCTGCCCCGCATCGAGGAGAAGTTCGCCATCCGCATCCGGGGGCGCGGCCCGGGCAAGCCCCCCTCCGCCACCAACTACACGACGCCCGGCAGCCGGCGCATGGAGCCGCTGCTCGTCACCGACGAGCAGGGCGAAATCCCCTTCCAGGCGCTGCGCGACCTCATCCTCGCGTCCATGTCCTTCCCCGTGGCCTTCCCGCCGCACGAGCTGTCCACCTGCGTGGCGAAGGAGTCCCAATCCCCCGCCGTGTGTCTGCCCAGGGAGGCCCGGACCGAGCGCTACATCGATGGAGGCATCTTCGACAACGCGCCCCTGCGCCTCGCGGTGGGGCTCGCCCGCGACGGCCTCCACTCCGTCGACGGCAAGCTGCAGTGGCGCGACGTCCCCACGCCCGGCGTGCGGCAGACGCCCAAGGGCATCGCCTTCGCGTTCGTGGACCCGGACGCCACCGAGTACCCCGTCCTCCCTCCCGTCCAGGCCCGCGCCACCTCCCGCTCCCTGCCCACCGAGCTGAGCGGAATCATCGCCGCGCTCGTCGACACCGCGCGCTCCAAGGAGCTGTCGCTGCTGCTGGAGGAGGAGCCCGACATCGCCCGGCGGCTCGTGCTGCCCCGGCGCCACTTCCCCGCCGCCAGCGCGCCGCTGTTCGCGTTCCTCGGCTTCTTCGAGACGGAGTTCCGCACGTTCGACTTCTACCTGGGCATGTACGACGCCCGGCGGATGCTGCTCGACGTGACGAAGGGCGAGGACCCGTTCGCCCGGCCCCGCGACGAGCCCGCCCAGGCCCCTGGGAGCTGGGCCCCCTTCATCTGCATGCGCGCGGTGTACGACGGCGCCGCCGAGGCCCCGCGCGTCTGTGAGGGCGAGGCCCTGTCCGACTTCCGCGCGCTGCTCCAGGTGTCGCTCGACCAGCTCTACGACGCCTGCGCCAGCGCGGGCACCGGCACCCTGGAGGCCACCTGGCGCAACCTGCACTGCGAGCGCGCCATGGCCGGAGAGCCGCCCCCGCGCGTGCCCGGTGTCTCACCCGAGCAGTGGCCCGACTGGAAGAAGAGCCCCAAGGAGCCGGAGCTCGACTACTCGATGCGCCTGCTGGGCGCGTATGGGTTCAGCTTCCGGGATCTGGGCGTGCCGCGCGGCCGGGGCGACCTGGCCATCGTCCGCATCCGCCAGTCCCTCGGAGCGGCGGTGAACCGGCTCACCGAGGTCCAGTCGGGCGACGACCGGCAGATGGTCAGCTTCGCGGGCAAGCTCGCCGCGGACACGGTGGCGTTCGCCGCGCCGGGCACGGCGCTGCACATCACCATGGGGCCGGTGCAGAGCGAGGTGGGCGTGAGCATCTCCGCGTTCGAGGAGCAGCTGCCCACGGGACTTCGGTTCACGGCGGCCCTCGGCTTTCGCGGGCTCGAGGACGTGCTCTCCTCCGGGACGGAGGAGTCCTTCGCGCTGGCGCCCATCGGGGGGCTGGAGTTCCGGCCGAGCACCGACCAGTCCTTCCTCGCGCAGAGCCGCTTCAGCCTGCGCGCCGGCTGGATGTTCAGCGCGAATGACCGCTACGGCACCCAGGGCTGCGAGGGCCGAGGCGCCAGCCGGGTGACGGCGTGCTCCCGCGCCGTCGTGCAGGCCCTGGTGGGCGTGGCCATCCTGGAGCGCTTCCGCGTCCAGCTCATCGGCGAGTGGTACCCCGGCTCCCGCTCGCGCGAGACGCTGTGGTCCATCGCGCCGGGCATCGGCGTGGAGATAGGACTCTGAGCGGGCGCGCCGTCACGACGTGGCGAGCCCGTGGCCGCGCAGCTTGTCCGGCGTGGTCCCCGTCATCCTGCGGAACATGGCGATGAAGGCGGACGCGCTGCTGTAGCCCAGCTCCAGCGCGACGACCTCCACGGCGCTCCCCTCCTCCAGCATCGCGAGCGCCTTCACCACCCGGAGGCGCTGACGCCACTCGCTGAAGGACAACCCCAGGTGCTGCTGGCACCGCCGCTCCAGCGTCCGCTCCGTGGTGTGCACCTGTCGCGCCCACTCGGCCAGGGAGCGCCCATCCGCCGGCGCCTTCACCAGCGCCCGCAGCACCTCGCCGAGCAGCGGGTCCTCCGACATGGGCAGGTAGCTGCCCTGCGGTGGCGCGAGCGCGAGCTGGTCGATGAGCACCCGCATCAGTCGCCGCTCCGCGCTCGTGCGCGGGTACGCCACCTGGTGCTCGCGCAGGTGCTCCAACAGCGACTTCACCAACGGACTCACCGCCAGCGCGCACGTCGTCCTCGGCAGCCCGCGGCACAGCGCCTGGGTGAGGTACAGCGAGCAGTGGCTCGTCTCCGAGCGGTTCATCCCCCGGTGCTCCACGTCCGGAGGCAGCCAGATTCCATACTGCGGCGGCGCCAGGTAGTGGCTGCCCGCCAGCTCCAGCTCCATCACCCCGCTGAAGGCGTAGACGAACTCCCCCCACGGATGGTGATGCCGGGGATACGTGGCCGCCGTGGGCAGCCGCGCCGTGCGGAAATACACGGGGTGCGGAAGCTTGGTGGAGAAAGGAACCTGGAGCTGCTCGGCCATGGCGGCTTCTCGGCATGGGTTGTCGGGTTCAAGCTATATGAATCAAGCGCGCCACACGCCATATGAAGGGCATGAGCACGCTTCGCAGACCCGTCGATGGCTTCGCGCTCGCCACGATGCTCCTCCTGTGCGCCCTCTGGGGCCTCCAACAGGTGGCCATCAAGCTGGCCGCGTCCGACATCCCACCCCTGGCGCAGATGGCGCTGCGCTCGGGGCTCGCCGCCCTGCTGGTGGGTCTGCTGTGCCTGCTGCGCGGCGAGCGACTGGACCTGCGTGACGGCACCTGGCGCCCCGGCCTGCTGTCGGGCGTGCTCTTCGGCGCCGAGTTCCTCTTCATCGCAGAGGGCCTGCGCCACACGCATGCGTCCCACATCGCCGTCTTCCTCTACACCGCGCCCGTCTTCACCGCGCTGGGCCTGCACTGGCGCATCCCCTCGGAGCGGCTGCGCCGGGTGCAGTGGGTGGGAATCCTGGTCGCCTTCGCGGGCATCATGCTCGCCTTCGGCGGGGGCTGGCTCGAGGGAGGCATCACCCCGCGGATGCTCTGGGGCGACACGCTGGGGCTGCTCGCGGGCCTGTCCTGGAGCGCGACCACCGTGGTGGTGCGCGGCTCGTCGCTCTCCGAGGCGCGCCCCACGCACACCCTGCTCTACCAGCTGCTCGGCGGCTTCGCGCTCCTGCTGCCCATCGCGCTGTTCACCGGACAGACGGGCCACCTCTCCATGACGGGCACCGCCTGGGCGAGCCTGCTCTTCCAGGGCGTCATCGTGTCCTTCGCCAGCTACCTCGTCTGGTTCTGGCTGCTGCGCCGCTACCTCGCCTCGGGCCTGTCCGTGTTCTCGTTCATGACGCCCGTGTTCGGCGTCACCGCGGGCTGGCTGGTGTTGCGCGAGCCCGTGGGCCTGTTCTTCATCCTGGGCGCGGCCCTGGTGCTCGCGGGCATCCTCATCGTCAGCGCGCCGGGACTCCCGCGCACGGCCGCCCCCGCCGCGGGCCTCCGGCCGGGCCGGCTCGTTCCGTAATCCAGGTTCAACAGCATCCTGAATATACCTCCAGCGGATTCACCCGCCGCGTGGCCTGGCGCGCCTCCGGAGGCCACGCACGCGGGCTTGCGACATTTCACGCGATTTCCCGTTCATCGGATGTGCGAGCCGGGCCGGCTCCGTTCCGAGCGCAGCGCATGACCCACGAACCGTGAATCGGGACGGCGTCGTCGCGGCCTTCGGCTCCACACAACCGTGATGGGAGAATCCAAGATGAAGTTCGTGAATCGTGGTGGGTGGCGCGTGCTGCTGTTGTCGGGGCTCGTCGGCTGTGGCCAGGAGGCCCAGGACCCGGCGCCCGTGACACCGCGGGACGCGGTCCTCACCGCCGAGCAGGAGGCGCGCTTCCTCACGCCGCCCGCGGGGTGTACGGAGGTGACGCTCGGTGAGACGTTCAATGGCATCGAGCTGACGCCGGTGCAGTACGAGCGTCAGCCCACGTTCCGTGGCGACCTGCCGAACCTGGGCGGCACGACGCGCGACGAGCTGCGCATCCGCCTGGACATGAACACGGCGCCGGGCCTCTACAACCTGGCCGCGGGCGGCGCGAACACCTTCACCTGCGAGCAGTGTGTCTTCGGCTACCAGGACATCGGCACCACGACGCAGAAGCTGTTCGTCGCGGACTCGGGCGCGCTGCTGCTCGCGCTCCAGCTGTCGCCGCAGCAGACGCTGGGCGCGCTGTCCAACGTGGTGCTGCGCGAGTCCGTGCTCGCCGCGCCCCGCTCCGGCCCCTACACGGGCTCCGCCGTGGTGGAGGGGGGCGAGTGCCGGTGGATCCGCTTCGCGACCTGGAACACCCTGCGCCCCGGCGGGTGTGACCCGCGTCAGGGCTCGCCGACGAGCGCCCTGCCGGACACGGCCTGCGTCGCGGACGACTACGCGGGCACGGACGGGACGCTGGAGCGCGCGCTCGGCACCAAGACGCAGGGCGAGTCGTGCACGCGCACCGCCGCGGCGAGCGAGTACGAGCTGGCCACCACCGACTGCGAGCAGGGCTTCGCGTGCACGGACCTGGTCTCCGACGACGCGCAGTGCCTCAAGACGTGTGACTTCATGGCCGCGAACCCCGGCTGCCCCTCGGGCACCGTCTGCGGCGTCCATGGCCTGTGCACCGAGCAGTCCGTGCTGGAGGGCCACGGCTTCGCGTTCGACCCGGCGCTCATCGGCCAGCCGTGCTCCGGAGGCTTCACCGAGTTCTGCGGCGTCGAGGGCGCCCGGGGCAGCTGCTCCGACGTGGATGGCGCCGGTCCCGCGGTCGTGACGTGCCACCCCTACACCCGCGCCCGCTCCGACTGCGGCCCGGGCGAGGAGCTGGGCTACGTCTACTACCCGCTCTCGGGTGGCGGCATCGACCGCACCTCCAGCTACTGCTACCCCCTCAGCCCCTGAGTCACCCCGGCGGCGCCTCCCCCGCTCCCCGCGGGTGAGGTGTCGCCCTGGCATCCGCGGCGGCCCACGCGGACGACCGGGCCCGCTCCCTCGATGAGCGGGCGCGTGCCACTGGAACGCGGGCCGCGTCGGCCCCGGACGCAGCCCCCTCGCGCGCCGCGGCTCCCGTGCCGCCCGCACGGCCTCCGGGTCGCACGTGGCTCGCACGGGATGTCGGGCCGACGCGCGCAAGGCCGGGCGACTCCCTGATTCTTCCTGGAAGAAGGAGGCGGTGAGTCCAGGCACACCGGCTGCACAGGTGCCTGCGCACCGCCGCCCCCCGCGCCCGGCCCGAACGCGAGCCCTCATGTTGATCCAGTGCCGAAGGTGTCACCGCAAGGTCTTCGTCTTCCAGTTCGAGAGCAAGACGCTCTGCAAGAGCTGTCTGACGCACGTCGCGAAGCCCGGCCCCATCCGGAAGAAGCCCTCGTACGTGGACCTGAAGAAGTCCCCCCACGACGCGCGCATCCAGAAGACCTTCAAGTCGATGAAGCAGGCGCGCCGGGAACAGGTCCGGCTTCGGCGGTCGGCGTCGGGCAGCCTGCTGAGCGCCCTGCTGGACCCGGTCCGGGAGTCCTCCCCGCCCCCGTCGCAGATGATGACCCTGGATGACACGGCGAGCATCCCCGCGCCCAGCGTGATGACGCTGCAGTGCATGACGCTGTTCATCCCCTTCGACGCGGGCAAGAAGTTCTACAAGGACAACGCGAAGCAGGGCACGTTCCAGGGGAACCTCGTCCCGACGGGCGGCTTCAACTTCGCGCCCCTGCAGAACGTGGGCGGCTTCCAGCCGCTCGCCGCGTTCAACACCAGGCCGTACCCACACCACACGCCCTTCGAGAAGAAGTCGGGGTTCCTGGAGGAGGACGACGTGCTCGCCAACTACGACGCCATCGTCCTCAAGCACATCCAGGAGGCCACCAACGTGCTGGAGTGGAAGCGGCTCCACGCCAGGCGCCCCTATGACCTGCACAAGCAGCTCACGCAGTTGGTGCCCGAGGTCATCTTCCTGTCGGAGGAGCTCAAGGGCGCGCCCTTCCCGGACGAGCTGCGCCCGTGCCCGGAGCTGACCTATCGGCGCATCGGCAGCATCCGCACGCTGCTCGACCCCGACGTGGACCCCAAGAACGAAATCTCCGCCTACGTCCTGCGCGACGAGATGTTCTCCTCACAGGTCCTGTACGAGGCCCGAGGCCTCATCCGCCAGGGCGTCAACCACCCCGAGAAGTGGCTCTGCGTGCAGAAGATCGTCCCCGAGTACCGCGTGTACTTCGAGGTCGCGGGCGTGCACCTGGACGCGGGCTACACCGGCCACACGAAGGACGACAAGAAGCACAAGGCGCTCGAGGAGGTGGCCCGCTTCGCCCACGACAACAACGTGGACGTGCTGCTGGGGGATTTGAACATGGACTCGTTCGAGCTGGGCGGAGGCTTCTTCCCGAACCGGTTCTCCTTCCAGGAGGGCTCCGACGGGAACATCCACCCCACGTACACCGTCTCCCACTCCAACACGAACGCGAAGAACAACTACATGGGAGGCATCATCGTGAACCAGGAGCAGGTGGACACCGAGTCCATCAACCTCCTGGGCGAGGACACGCGCTCGCTCTCGCGGACGCTGAACGACCACTTCTACTCGGACCACCCCGCCATCATGGCGAACTACGTGAAGTCCTTCCGCTGACGCGTCCGGAGCCGCCCCATGCCTCGCCTCACCGCCGCCGTGCTGCTCTTCGCCGGACTGTCCGCGTGCGCCACCACGCCCGTCGACCCGGCGGCCTCCGCGAAGGACACGTGCCCCACCGCGAAGCTCGCCTTCGCCCGGGAGGCGGGCTGTCGCAACGACGGCGCGGTGGAGCTGTGCCTTCCGGCCGGCGACACGGCGCTGCTCGCCCGCATCCAGGCGCTCGCCCCCGGCGCGCGCGCCCTGTCCTCGCGAGGCCGCGCCGCGTGCGACACGGCCTCGGAGGTCCTGGTGCTGCTGCCCTTGGAGGCGCGGGACTGCGAGGCCCGGCACGGCGCGCTCACGCCCGCCGCGTGGGAGCGGCTGTGCCTTGTCGCCGCGCTGCCCCAGGTGCGCGCGCTCGTGCCCACCTGGTACGAGTGACCCGCGGGCTACGGCGCCACGTAGACACAGACGGCCAGCGCCCCGCAGCCAATCTCCACCGCGAGCTTGTTGCAGTCCGGCTTGAAGTCCGAGCGGTACAGGGTGTGGTTCTGCGTCCGCCGGTAGGGGCCGTCCACGCCGACGCCGCTGTAGTTGATGGACACGGTGAGCAGGCCGTTGTCCCCCGTCCCCGCGGGGATGAGCGTGGTGACGCTGCACGTGTCGCGGTTGTGGATGGGCAAGGGCTCGCCGCCCACCGTGACGCTGTTGATCTTGAAGTCCCCGGCGTTGTCGAAGCGGACGTACGCGGTGGAGGAGCGGTCCACCAGCTCCCCGTTCTCCATCGACAAATCACACGCGCCCGGCGTCCAGGTGCCCTTCTGGTACTGGCCCAGGAACGTGTTCGTCCCGTTCCGCGGCAGGAAGCGCATCGTCTGTCCCTCGAAGACGACCTCGTAGTCGGGCAGGTTGTGCGTCGCATCCCAGCGAATCATCCGCGGGCTGATGAGCCGCCCCTTGTAGAGCCCCGCCGACGGCGAGCCGGGCAGCTCGCACATGTACACCCGGTCCGACGACTGGCCCGCGATGCCGCCATAGGCCACGTCCGTCTTGTAGCCGTACTCACTGCCGAAGCGATTCCAGACACCCGTCACGGCGGAATCACCGCCCCCGGGGTTGTCGTCCTCCGCGCTGGAGTCACACGCGGACAAGGGGGCCAACAGCAGACATCCAAGGGAGAAACGCGCGAGGAGAAGGTTCACGTGCATCCTGATGAGCCGGCGATACACCGCTCATTGAGCTGGATTCTTCCAGCGGAACCTAGAATTCCCCCGAGTCCCTCGTAAAGCAGCCCCGCGCTGGAAAAATCCCGCGGGAGGCGCCCGGGTGCTCGATGTCACACCGGCGGGGTCGACACAGGGCGTCAGCTGGACTTGGATGCATGAAGACAGCAGTTTTCGCCCGGGGGTGCATCCTCCTGGGTCCGTGATACCCCATGTATTCAAGGGCTTCTGAGACCCCGGGGTGGATGACTGATTCATAGACACCACTGTCCGAAAACCGGGCGCCCCTCTGTGAAGACAAAAAGCGCTGGTGAGACGGTGCTTTAACCCAGCCGGTGTCATGCCTCTTTACACCCGGGGACCCGCAACCTGGAGCGCGGATACTCCAGGTTAATCTAGGTTTAATAGCTTCTCCTCTCTTATCGGGCGAGTGGCCCGCCAGTTGCTCAGGGGACGAGCGCGCCGTCCGCGGCTGATGGGAAGGTCAGGCGGCGGCGCGTCCCCCCGAATCATCAGAGGAAAAGCACCATGTTCAAGAGAGCGGCAGTCCTCGTGGTGAGCTGTGGCGTGCTCGCGGCTTGTGGTTCCGAGACCGGCGACACGCAGCTGGAGAATGAGGAGATCAAGGCCAACCTGGTCGAGGCCGGCTTCCCGGCGGACGACATCATGGAGGTCGACGGTCTGGTGTACGTGGGCCGCGACGCCCACGTGACGCTCGAGGCCTCGCGTGAGATGCTCCAGCCCGTGACGCACGTGGAGCAGTACCGGACGACGAACCTGGTCTCCAGCAGCATCACGAAGATCTGCGTCAACCCCACCTCTTCGTTCAACAGCTACTCCCGGCTGAAGGCGGGCCTGACGGCCGCGGTCGCGAACTACAACGCGCTCGGCCTGAGCTTCACGATGGCCGTGGGCCCGACGACGGGCTGCAGCGCGAACATCACCGCGACGACCATGTCCGGCGCGGGTGGCTCGGCGGGCTTCCCCTCCGGCGGCCGTCCGTACGGCACCATCAACATCGGCACGGGCCTGCAGAGCTACAGCGCGGGCGTCAACGAGCACGTCATCACGCACGAGCTCGGCCACGCGGTCGGCTTCCGTCACTCCGACTACTACAACCGCTCCATCAGCTGCGGCTCCGGCGGTAACGAGGGCACGGCGGGCGTCGGCGCCATCCACATCACCGGCACGCCGACGACGGCGACGGTGGGCGGCTCCATCATGAACTCCTGCTTCCGCTCGACGGAGACGGGCAACTTCACCAGCAGCGACCGCACCGCGCTGACCACGCTGTACTGAGCCCATGACGCGACCCCTCGGTTCCATCCTGAAACCCTGGGGTTCGCGCCTCGCGGGCACCGTGCTCCTGGGCCTTTCGGCCTGTGGAGGCTCGGTGCCCGCACCCTATGAACTGAAGGTCTGCGAGGAGCCGCGGCCGGCCGGTGTCACCGCGTTCACGCAGTGTGGCCCGTCGCTCGACTTCACGCCCATCAATCGCTACCAGGGCGCGCTCGCCAGCGTCCAGGAGCGAGAGGACGCCGTCGTCTTCATCAACGGCAGTTGCACCGGCACGTTGATTGCCGCGAGCGCGGGGCCGGTGGTGCTCACCGCGGGCCACTGTGTCGGGCTCGGGGACCGCTCCTTCGTGGTGTTCAACTTCGAGGACGAGGCGGACGGAGATGCGCTGATGACGGAGGGCACGGTCATCGAGCAATCGGCGGCGCCGGACTACGCCCTCATCCTGCTCGACACGCTCCCCACCGCCGCGCCCGTCCCGCTGACGACGCTGGCCACCGAGCGGCTGGCCGTCATCCAGCATCCGCGCGGCTCGCCCAAGGTCATCGCCGAGGGGCGCTACGCCGACGCGTGCAACCGGCTCGTCTACTACACGGACCTGGACACCCTGGTGGGCAGCTCCGGGGCCGCGGTGCTCAACGAGCAGGGCTACGTGCTGGGCATCCACACCGACGGCGACTGCGAGGTGTCGGGGCGCGGCGCGAACCGGGGCTGGACCGCGAGCGCCATCGTCGAGGTCTCCGAGTACCTCCAGGCAGCCGACCTCGTCGAGCGCTGAAGCCATCCCGAGGTTCCGCTCGGGCGCGCGCTTGGAACGTGATTGCCCGCATCCCGGGTTTACCGGGTCACATCCCGAGCGGGCTGGCGTGCGGCGGGCGCGCGAACTTTGCTAAGGGGGTGGGCATGTCTACCGCCCTCCAGAACCGCCCCGCCAGCCACCTGGCCCTCGGCCGCTTCGGCCAGTCGTCCTACATGATTCGCCGGCAGTTCTTCAAACTGTTCGGCGGCGCGTTCCACATCTACGACGCCGCGGGCAACCTCGCGTTCTACTCGAAGATGAAGGCCTTCAAGCTGAAGGAGGACCTGCGCATCTACGGCGACGAGCAGATGCACGAGGAGCTGCTGAGCATCAAGGCGCGCGGCATCCTCGACTTCGGGATGACGTACGACGTGACGGACGCGTCCACGGGCGAGCGCGTGGGCGCGCTGCGCCGCAAGGGCCTGCGCTCCATCCTCCGCGACGAGTGGCTGGTGCTGGACACCAACGACCAGGAGATCGGCAAGATTGAGGAGGACAGCATGATGCTGGCGCTGGTGCGCCGCTTCCTCACCAACCTGCTCCCCCAGTCCTTCACCGGCACCGTGGGCGGCGCGCAGGTCCTCGCCTTCAAGCAGCGCTTCAACCCCTTCATCCAGAAGATCGACCTCGACTTCGGCATGGACCTCCAGAACCGCCTGGACCGCCGGCTCGGCATCGCGGCGGCGGTGCTCATGTGCGCCATCGAGGGCCGTCAGCAGTAGCGCTCCGCACGGGGTCCGGACCCACTCACCGGCCCCCCCCGCCGGCGCGGTGTGGACACGAGCAGTCGGGCGCCCCGCGGCAAGCGTGCCTTATCGCCACCATGATTCACCTGCAATCCTGGAACGGGGATTCCCGGGACAGGGGGCCGCCCATGGAAGCCTCCCGTCGCATTGGGGCGTGAGGCGCCTTGCCGGCTGTTATCGACGGGCCCCGAGCGCCCTCCTCCACCACGACAGGGAAGCAGCCAGCCGCCGTATCGCTCGGAGGCGCGGCCTCACCCTCCCCCAGGTCTGAGTTCACCAATGACTCACTTGCGGCGCGCCAAGCCCGACCTCTATACGCAAGATTAGCGGACTTTTCCGCGAAATCCAGACACGAGGCTTTGGCGTGCGCATGCGAAGAATCCCCGGACCCCCGTCCGCAGCGGGCATGAAGTGGTGGACCAGGCTGTCCCTCGCCGGAGTGCTGGCGCTCACCGGCTGCACACAGACGGCGCCGCGGTCCGAGAGCGACACCCTGGGAGAGGCCGCCTCCGCGGCGAATGGCGAGTGCCAGGTCCAGCCGCCCTTCGACCCGAACTTCGAGCCGGAGCTCGAGTGGGCGTGGAGCTCCAGCACCGTCCTGCCGACGCACGTGCAGGTGATGATGTCGCCCATCGTCGTGGAGGTGAACGGCGATGGAATCCCCGACGTCGTCTTCAGCAGCTTCGTGGGCAGCAACTACAACACCAACGGCGTGCTGCGCGCGCTCAACGGCGCCACGGGCGCCGAGCTGTGGACGGTGACGGACCCGACCCTGCGGGTGCGCGGCGCGGGCAGCATCGCGGGCGGCGACCTCGACGGTGACGGGCTGGTGGAGATCTGCGCCGTCCCGGAGAGCGGCACGGGCCTGCTGTGCTTCGAGAACACGGGCGCGCTGAAGTTCCGGACGAACGTGTCCCAGAACAGCTGGGGTGGCCCGTCGTTCGCGGACCTGGACGGCGACGGCACGGTGGAGATCCTCAACGGCCACTTCGTGCTCAGCAACACCGGCGCGCTGAAGTGGGCGGGCACCGACACCCTGGGCGGCCCCCAGGGCCCCATCTCCTTCGCGGCGGACATCGACGGGGACGGCCTGCAGGAGGTCGTCAACGGCCGCTCCATCTACCGCCATGACGGCACGCTCAAGTGCCGCAACACCTCCATCGGCAACGGGCTGTCCGGCGTCGCCAACTTCGACGCGGACCCGCATGGCGAGGTCATCGTGGTCAGCGGCGGCCGCGTGTCGCTGATGGACGACGACTGCACCCTGCTGTGGAGCACGGCGATTCCCGGCGGCGGCAACGGCGGCGCGCCCAACATCGCGGACTTCGACGCGGACGGCAGCCCCGAGGTCGGCGTGGCGGGCGCCAGCCGCTACGTCGTCTTCGAGACCAACGGCACCGTCAAGTGGGCCAGCGTCACCCAGGACAACAGCTCCAACGTGACGGGCTCGTCCACCTTCGACTTCGAGGGCGACGGCCGCGCCGAGGTCGTCTACGGCGACGAGCGCCGCCTGCGCATCTACGACGGTGAGACGGGCGCCATCCGCTTCGACGTGGAGCACGCCTCCGGCACCACGTACGAGAACCCGCTCATCGTCGACGTGGACGCGGACGACAACGCCGAAATCGTCGTCGCGTCGAACAACTATGCGTTCCCCGGCCCCACCGGCATCCGCGTGTTCCGCGACGGCAAGGACGGCTGGGTGAACACGCGCCGCATCTGGAACCAGCACGCGTACTCCGTCACCAACGTCAACGACGACGGCACCATCCCCGCGCACCCCGTGGAGAACTGGCGCGTGCCCGGCCTCAACACGTTCCGCGCCAACAGCCAGGGCACCGGCACCACCAGCCCCTATGCCGCGGCGGACCTCATCGCCGGCGAGGTGACGTCCTCGTGTGACCGGACCACGGGCACCCTGAGCCTGCACGCGCGCGTCACCAACCAGGGAGACGCGGCTGCCTCCTCGGGCATGCGCGTGGCCTTCTACGATGGCAACCCCTCCTCCGGCGGCGCCCTGCTGGGCGTGGCCACCCTCCCCACCGTGCTCGCCGCGGGCAGCAGCGCGGTGGTGAGCGTGGCGCTCGCCTCGGCGCCCGGTGGCACCACCACGGTCTGGGTCCGGGCGGATGACGACGGCACCGGCGTGGGCCGCGAGACGGAGTGCATCGAGACCAACAACGCGGGCAGCGGGCCGGTGAGCCTCGCCTGCTCCACCAACGTGCCCCCCGTGGCGCTGTGCCGCGACGTGTCCGTCGACGCCAGCCCCACCACCTGCCAGGCCCCGGCCAGCGTGGACAACGGCAGCCATGACCCGGACCAGCAGCCCGGTCCGTTCTCCGTGTCCCAGTCGCCCACGGGGCCGTTCGGCCCGGGCTCGCACGCCGTCACGCTGACGGTCTCCGACGGCCAGTCCACCGACACGTGCACCGCCACCGTCACCGTGGTGGACGTCACGCCGCCGGTCATCACCTGCCCGGGCGAGCGTGTCTACCTGGCGACGAGCCCCGCCGGAGCCCACGTCACGCCCGCCCCGGCCACCGTCGCCGACGCGTGCGGCGCCCAGGTCAGCGGCCCCGCGGCGGGCATCTATCCGCGCGGCACGACGCCCGTGACGTACTCGGCCACGGACGCGGCCGGCAACAGCGCCTCCTGCACCACCGCCATCCACGTGGTGGACTCCGAGGCCACGCCGCCCGAGCTCGTCATGTGCGACGTGCCGCGCTACACCTCGGCCGCGCAGGTGAAGGCGTGCGGCTGGGCCACCACGAGCGCGGGCGGCGCGCCCATCAGCGTGGTGCTGCTCTCCATCAACGGGGGCGCCCCCATCCGCCTCACCCCCGACGCGGGCGGCGGCCACGTCGTCGAGTGGCTCAGCCTGGCCGAGGGCCACTACACCCTCACGCTCACCGTCATCGCCACCGACGGCGCCTTCGCCACCGAGAGCCGGGAGGTGACGGTGGACCGCACCGCCCCGCTGCTGCGCGTCGTCGCCCCTGACGTCACCCAGCCGCAGCCGCTCACCGTGGACGTCGTCACCGAGGTGACGGACCTCTCCCCGGTCCGCGTCACGGCCAACTGGGTCAGCTCCACCGACGTCGGCGCGGGCACGAACCTGGCCACCACGCCGGTGACGTTCTCCGGCCCCGGCGCGCACGTCGTCCTGCTGCGCGCCACCGACGCCGCGGGCAACACGTCCGAGCAGGTCATCACGGTGCTCGCCCAGTAGCGCCTCCAGGGCACCTCCCGCGGGCCAGCACGCGCCGCGGGAGGTGTCCCCGTCATCACTGCTGCGTCGGCCCGACCAGCGCCTCCCGTCCCCCTGGAGCGGGGTGGGTCTCGAGCGCCGTGTAGACCTCGAACCAGGCCTGGTACGCGCGCCAGGTCGGGTCCTTCTGCTCCAGCAGCGTGCGCCGTGCTCCCGCCATCCGCTGGGACACGTCGAAGGGCAGCTTGGTGCGCCCATCCGCCTGCAGCTGCGCCGCGAACCAGAGCACGTCCAGCTGCCCGGCATCGACCGGCGCATGCGTGCGGGCCACCAGCGTGTCCGCGTGCTCCAGCGCCATGCCCAGCCAGCGCGCCGCGTGGGCCGGGTCCTGGCGGTCCACCGCGTTCTCGGCCAGCCGCAGCTCCGCGAGCGTCACCGAGCGGAGGTCCTCGTCGCGGTCCAGTTCGTCGAACTGCTCCAGGAACAGCGCGCGGCGCGTCTGCAGCGCCTGGGCCGCGGCCTCCAGCTGCCCCAGACGCGTGTGGGCATTCGCGCGCAGCCCCGCGGCGATGAGGCGATAGGAGCGGTGGACGTGCTCGGGCGAGGAGTGCGCCCACTTCAGCGCGGAGCGCACGGCCGGGTGGGCCAGGTCCTTCTCCACGCGCGCCAGGTCCTCGAGCGTCCGCTCGGGCTTGCCCGCGCCCAGCGCGGCGGCGCAGCGGGCCAGCCGCATCACCAGGCGGTTGCGCAGCCCCTCCTCGTCGGAGGGCAGGGCCTCGACCAGCGGGAGGCCCTGGTCATAGAGCTCCAGCGCGCGCTCGAAGTGGCCCGCGGCCAGGTGGTAGAGCGCGGCGCGGTCCACGGCGAGCGGCAGGAACCGGGCCTGCTTCTCGGTGGCCCGCACCATCGCCAGCGCCGCATCCGCCGCCTTCGCCGCGTCCTCCTCGCGCCCCACGTGCAACAGCGCCCGCGCGCGCGCCAGCGACACGGCCAGCCCCGCCCAGTTGTCCACGTAGGGCAGCTTGTCGCGCTGCTCCAGGTAGCCCAGCGCGATGTGGTGGTTGCCCACCTGGGTGTGCAGCAGGCCCAGCGCGCCGAGAATCATCGCCTTGTAGCGCACGTTGTTGCGCACCAGGTCCAGCGCCACCAGGTAGTGCCGGTTGGCGCGCTCGGCGGCGGCGGGGTTCTTGCCGCGCAGGAAGTCCTCGTGCTGGATGGCGCCGTACAGGGCCTGCACCGCGCGCTGGTTCTTGAGCTCCGGCCACGCCGCGCGCAGCTGGGCCACCGCGTCCTTCACCGCCTGCGCGTGCGCCTTGTCGTCCAGCTTGGGCAGCTTGCGCGCCAGCAGGTACGCCTTCACGAAGCGCCGGAGCGGCTCCACCCTCTTCTCCGAAGTGGTGGTCATCTCCTTCTCCACCACGTCGTGGCTCATGCCGGCGCGCAGGCGCAGGTTCATGGACTCGACGGCGCTCTCCAGCGAGCCCGTGCGCTTCGTCACCAGGTCGAAGTCCGCGCGGGCCTCGTCCTGGCGTTGCCGCGCCAGCCGGCGGTACGCGCGGCCCATCAGCGCGCGACGGAACAGCCGCTCCGCCCGACGCCGGTCCTCGGTGCCCACGGGCGCATCGTCCACGTAGACGGTGGCCAGCGCCTCCAGCACGCCGTCCGCGCCGAGGCTCGCCGCGCGCTCCACGACCTGCTGGACCAGGACCCGGCGACGCAGCGGGTCCGTCTGCCGGCGATAGAACGCGAGCAGTGCCTCGCGGACGGCGCGCGGCGTGCGCTCCTGCCTCAAGGCGATGATGTGCTGCCCCAGTTCCAGGGCGAAGGCGTGCGCGGAGCCCTCGGGCGCCCGGGCGAGCGCCTCGGCGAGGAGGGGCTCCGCCTCCGCGTAGGGCCGGCCCCGGTACAGGGCGCGGACCGCGGCGATCGCGAAGTCCAGCTGGTCGTCCGCCTTGAAGTTCTTGTGCACGGAGAGCCGCCGGCCCACGTCCACCAGCGCCATCCGGTCATCGAGCTTGCGGTACAGCGCGTCCGCCCGCTCGTGGTACGCCTCCAGCACCGCGCGCGGCGTGGTGTCCGTCACCTGCGCCGACTCCAGCTCCTGGCGCGCCAGCGTGAAGTCCCCCGCCGCGTCCGCCAGCTCGCTGCGCACCACGTGCTGGAAGACGGCCGTGGCGGGGCTGGGCGCGTTGGCGGGCTCCAGCGCGGCCATGCGCCGCTGCTCCGCCACGCTCAGCTCCTCCACCATGCGGCCCCGCTCGCGCTCCTTCATCGCGCGCCGGTGGTCGATGAGGACACGCAGCGGCCCCTCCAGCCCCAGCGTGGCCGGGTCGCTCACCGCGCCCATGTGCTCGGCGTAGAACTCCGCCGCGCCGAAGTCCTCGAACGCCAGGTGCAGCATGGCCAGCCGCATCATCAACAAGCGGCGGGGCCGGGGGCGCTCCTCGAGCAGCAGCCGGTGGCGGTAGAGCAGCAGCTGGTCCGCGCGCCGCCCCACCATCTTCAGCTCCTCGTTGAGCCGGGGGACATCCCAGGCCGAGGGCACCTGTCCATCCAGGGGCAGCTGGTACACGTCCAGCGACTGCGAGCGAGAGCACGTCGCCAGCAGCGACTCCGCCGCCGGCGCCGGGTACTGGCAGTTCCACGACGCGCCGGTGAGCTGGTCCGGGCTGGAGGCGGCGGCCAGCGAGGGCGCGTCGTCGCGCTCCGGGGAGAACGGCGCGCGGAACAGCACGCCGCTGTCGCTCGCGTCGATGGTGCCGTCCGCGTTGGAGTCGGTGAAGAACTGCACCACGTACAAGAAGCGCCCGTCGCGCGAGAACACGGGCTGGCCGCTCTGCCCCGGCAGGTCCAGCGCCAGCTTGACGGGCCTCGCGCCGGGGACATCCAGTCGGAGCGCCTCCATGTGCGGCGCGGCGCGCGCGGCGAAGCCCGGGCCCACCTGCTTCACGGAGCGCTCGACGGGCACGTACACCAGCCAGCGCCCGTCCGGGGAGAGCGTGGGGCTGGTGAGGTTGCGCTCCAGGAGCGGGCTCGCGCTCCAGGCGGCGCCGGGCCGGACGCGCGACAGCTTGAGGTCGCCCTGGATGGTGGCCCGGCTCACCAGCGCGATGCTCGCGGAGTCGATCCACTCGGCCTGCAGCGCGTTGGCCTCCTCGGTGAGGCAGCGGCGCTCCTTCCCCGAGGGCAGGTCCCGGATGCAGAGCTGACCGCCGGCCTGGTCCCGGAAGGAGATGTAGAGCAGGCGCTTGCCGTCGGGGCTGATGCGCGGCCACGTCACGTCCGCGCCCTCGTCGAAGAGGCGGCGCTCGCGGCCCTTCTCCAGGTCCTGCACGTAGATTTCGGTCGCGATGTTGCGGTTGGACGCGAAGACGAGCGTGTTCCCGTCCGGCGACAGCTGGCCCAGGAACTGGTCCCCCACGCCCACGGTGAGCCGCGAGGGCGTGCGCAGCCCTCCGTCATTCTCGTCGTCCTGGGCCCAGGCGCCTCGCGCGAGCAGCGCGGCCAGGAGCAGGACCTTGGTGTCCCGGGACGTCAGCACTTCTTCTCTCCCCAGGTGCCGTCCGCGGCCTCCACCTGGCCGCCGCAGACCACACCCTCCGCGTGCACCTTGTGCCAGCTCTGGCGCAGCGCCTCCTCCGAGGCGTCGGGGCGCTGGGTGCGCATCCACTTCCACAGCTGCAGCCGCGAGCGGTTCACCCGCTCCACCAGCGCCACGTCATCGGCCGTCAGGCGCCCGGCCCGGCAGCGACGGCGGCTCTCCACCAGCAGCCCGTCCTTCCCCTCGCCCACGCAGTGGCGTCGGAGCAGCTCGTCCACGCGGTCCGCCTGCGTCTTGCCCAGGTCCTCCACCAGGGGCGCGGGCTGGACGCCCAGCTCCTCCAGCTGGTTGGGCGTGAGCGGCACCGGCGTCGGGTTCATGCCCGCGCGCGCCAGCCGCTGCTCCACGTCCTTGAACGAGCCCGAGGCCTGCTCCTCGAGCGCCGTGGCGCGGTCGACCATGACGATCTCCGGCGCGCTGATGCACCCGGGAGCGACGAGGGCGGCCCACAGCAACAACGCGCGGGTCTTCATGGCGAGGCCTCCGTCAGCGTCATCGACTTGATGAGCTGGTCGACGATGGGGCCCATGGGGATGCCCCGGATTTCGTTGATGCTGATGAGCTTCGCCAGCCCGCCCATGGTGATGCGCAGGCTGCCGAAGCCGTGGTTGAAGCTCACCCGCACGTGGTCCGGATACCCCAGCGTCAGCGCATAGCGGACCCGGTTGGTCGCCGGGTCGACGTGGCGAGGGTCCTCCAGGTCGAGCAGGTCCAACAGGTGCCGGTTGCCGATGCGGAGAATCTCCGCGCGACCGTTGATGCTGCGGTCCTTCGCGGAGATGACCACGGCGGCGTTGCCGTCGAAGGGCTCCCCCCGGGACGACTGCACGCCGGTGGCGCGCACGCGGGCCTCCAGCCTGGAGTCCTTGCCCTGCCAGTCGAGCAGCCACTGTCCGGTGATGCGCCCGCCGCGAACACCCATCTCCAGCTGCGTCATCGAGACCACGTGCTGGTCGATGGACAGGTTGCCCGCCAGGGGCGCGATGGTGACGAACGGCGTGGTGATGCTGTTCGCGGACACGTAACCGCTGCGCGACAGCAGCGGGTGCTGGTCGGCGAAGCGGAGCATCGGGTACGGATTGACGTCGATGTCGCTCGACAGCCGCACCTGCCCGTCGGTGTAGAGCACGTCCTCGGAGAGCGGCACGTTGCCATCGAGCGCCTCGACGGCGAAGTCCGCCTCGGGCATCCGCGCGTTCACGTTCTGCAGGAGCAGGTTCGCGCGCGTCCTGAAGAGCGTGAGGTCGGGCGAGGCCACGCGGAAGTCGACCTTGACGTGGCCGCTGCTCTCCAGGACGCCGGGCCGCGCGAGCTTGGACAGGTCCTGGGACAGCTCCCCGCGAAGCCCCAGCCTGCGCCGCTCCTCGCCCAGGTCGAGCCGTCCCTTGATGCTCAGCTCGGTGTTCGTCCCGCCGTTCGTCACCTTCAGCTCCGGGACATGGATGACGCCCGTGGGCTTGCGGCGCGCGGTGAAGGCCCACGCCAGGTCCTGCACCGGATAGGGCAGCGCCGGTTTCTGCTCGACGGAGCGGACCTTCAACTGCTGCGTGACCTCGATGTCCTCCGCCTCCAGCTTGTCGGTGAAGGTGGCGGTGGTGTCGCTGGAGAGGTCCGCGAGGGACAGCCGGCTGTCGGCCATCGCGACGGTGAGCTTCTCCACCGTCATGTCGCTGTGAATCGTCCGCTTGGGGCCGTCCACGTGCGAGTCGACCGCCCAGTGCAACCCGGGGAGGTTCACCGTCAAGGCATCCTGGCGCCAGCGGAAGCCCTGCACGTCCACCACCGCCTTGCCCGCGAAGCTGCCCGTCCGCAGCGGCTCTGGTGAGAACCGGGGCAGTCCATCCGGGGTAAGCCCGGTGACGACGCCGAGCAACGTGCCATTCACGTCCAGCTTCACGCCCAGCCGCGACGCGTTCAGCTCCCTGGGCACCTGGGCCAGGGCCAACAGCGGCGCCAGCGTGCCGAGCGGCGGGAGGTCCGCCTTCACTTCTCCCTGGAGCGCGCGCGTCTTGCGCTCGTACGCCAGCGCGATATCGACGGTGGCCTTCACGCCCTCCTGGCTGGTGACGCCCACCTTGACCGTCGGCTTGCGCCGGTCCAGGTCCACCGTGAAGGTGTGACGCTGCGGCCCGCCGTCGGTCTCCCCCACGCGCAGCCCGTCCACGCGCAGCTCCACCTCGCCCTTGTGTCGCCACGCATCCCCTTGCGAGCGCGCGACGACGGTGACGTTGCCCGCCGAGACGTCATCCCAGCCCGGCTTCCGCACGCGCACCTCGGTGCGATGGTCCACGCGGGGCGCGGCGGAGAAGAGCGCCGTCGCCTTGCCCTGGGACGACACGCCCACCCCCAGCTGCTTCCAGGGGATGCGCGCGGCGATGTCGTTGGAGATGAAGGGCCGGGCCGCGACCAGGTCCGGGGTCTCGAAGGCGAGCGTGTACGCCACGTCATCCGCGCCCTTGGTGGCGTCCAGCGTCGCGTGCATCGCGCCGACATCCAGCACCAGCCGGCCACGGGCCCGGGTCAGGCGCGGCGCGTCCACGTGGGGGACCACCTGCGACGCATCGAGCTTCACGTGCACGGGGCCCTTGAGCACCTCCAGCCCCTCCGCCGTGACGACCTCGAGCGCTTCCACGGGGAGGTCCGCGCGCAGCGAGAAGGGCGGCCTGCCCGCGAGCGGCGCCTGGAGCTGGAAGCCCAACCGCCGGGCCTTCGCGCGCAAGCCCGGGACCTTCACGTCCACGGCCTCCACCAGCCCAGACAGCGCCGCGTCCCCGGCCACCTGGAGCGGCGAGGAGGGCTCGGGCCGCAGCTGCTGTCCCTTCAGCTCCCCCTGCGCCTTCGGCACGCGCACCGTGGCGGGCCCGTCGACCTCCAGCTTCTGGAGCGCGAACGTCAGCAGCGCGGACACCCCCTGCCGCGCATCCGGCGTGGCCGCCAGCGACACACGTCCATCACCGAGCGCCACCGTGAGCCCGTCCTGGGCCAGCCGCAGCGACGTGAGCTCGACGTCCAGCCCGAGCTTGCCCTCGGCCCCCAGCAGCGGAATCGCGCCCAGGGTGACGTCTCGCGCGTCGAGGCGCACCTCGCCGCGCTCGAGCGTGAACGGACGCCAGTCCTCCGGCAGCACCCGCAGCAGCTTCGCGAGGTCCACGTCCGCCAGGGCGCGCGTCACGACGGGCGCAACGCTCGAGTCATCCGGCAACACCAGCTCGGCCTGGAGCTCGGCGCTGTCCGTCAGTCCGGTGTGCTCCAGCTCCAGGAGCGTGCGGCGCGCCTCCGCGTCGAACCGCGCCGACACCGCGCCATGCAGCAGCGAGTTCACCGAGAACCGTGGGTCGAAGGTCTGCCGCGAGACGTCCAGGTCCACCCGCGCACGAGCGGACGTGGCCCCCGCCTCCACCGCGAGCGCCAGCGCCAGCTCCGCGCGCACCGGCGGAGCCAGCGCGCCTTCGCGACCCAGTTCCAGCGGCAACGGCGCGCCCGTCCGGCCCAGGTTCGCGAAGAGCTTCCAGGCGCCGTCCTGCTCTTTCACCTCGGCGCCCAGTCCGAGCCCGCGCACGGACCAACGGTCGACCACCACGCCATCCTGGACGCGGAGCCAGGCCAGCGACACGCCCGACACGTCCACGCGCGCGACGGGGGGCGCGGACGCGAGCAGCGAGGCGAGCTGTCGGGAGAGCCCGAGCGAGGGCTCCTCCGGGACGGGCGCGGGCGCGGGAGGTCCCGTCAGCTCCGAGAGGGACGTGGGCCCCGCGTCGTCGGCCACCAGGGCCACCGTCACCTCGCGCGCCGCCACGTGTTCGATGAGCGTGCCGCCGCTCGTGAGCGAGCCGGGCGACCACTTCACCTCCAACGTCCCCACGCGCAGCAGCTCGGGCGCGACGCGCTGGAAGGCAGCGGGCGTGCGCACCACCAGACCCTCCAACCGCAGGCCCGACAGCAGCGACACCTGGGTGGTCTGGTAGTCCACCTGGATGCCCGTGGCCGACTCCACCTGCGAGACGACGTGCGACTTCAGCCAGGGACGGTCGAGGTTGTGCACGAGGACCAGCGCCACGATGAGCACCAGCGCGACGGGCGCGACGAGACTCAGCAGGACGCCCGCGAGGAGTCGAGCCCACCGCCGGCGCGGTCGTTCAGCTCTTGGGGTTTCCATGTGGCTCGGTTGACGCGCGCGGCCATCATCGTCGGGAGGGTGGGTGAAGTCGAGGACCGGATGAGGGCAGGCG
>NZ_SRLW01000155.1:0-23074 GCF_006518215.1 Myxococcus sp. AB025B | reverse complement strand
GGGCTCGGGCGTGCCCGCGCCTCGGGGGGCGCAGGCGGTGACGAGACACAGCAGGGCCCAGGCGACGCGCTGAGCTCCACGGCGTCGCGCTCGGGTTCCACCTGGGCCTGGGTCATCCATCCGCGCGCCTCCGAGATGCGGCACACCGCTCCACCGATGTCGGACGGTGGAACAGCCGACACGGCGACTTCCTCCCGCCGCCGTGCTCGTCGACGGCGGGACCGCGGAGGCATTCAGTCCGTGACTCGGGGCGTCATCCTACCTTGGCTCAGGTGGAGGCGGAATGTGTTCGCACGGGAGCGCGGGTGGGTCGCACCTCGCGTGCGACGTGGTGACGACTCCAGGACGACGAGGCCCGATGGCTCGGGCGTGTCCTCGTGGCGTGGTCGTCTGCACCTGCCTGGCCGTGGCGGAGGCGTGCGTCGCGGGGCACCGCGGCCTTCCATGAAGATGAAGCCATATGGCGCTCGGGCGTGTCCTCGTGGCGTGGTCGTGGACTCGGCTCGGCGAGAGGCGGACGTACGCTCCCGCCAGCAACTGCCTGTCAGCGGCGGATGCGCACGTCGCGCGCGACGCTGCGGCCTCCCATGAGGACGAACCCCGCTCGCACCGGCGTGCCCTCCTGGAGCTGACGCAGCGACACTCGCCGGCCCTGGCGCATGCCCTGGCTGCGCTCGTCGAGCGTGAGCACGTAGTCGTTGCCCTCGCGGTCTCGCACGGTGATGGTGTCGCGGCCCACGCGCTTGACCCGGCCGCTCACGGCGCTGGAGGCGATGACCACGTCCTCGAGGGAGCGGTTCGCCGTGTCCTCGGGGAGCGCGGCCTGCGCCGCTCGCGCGGCTCCCTTGAACCAGTCCTCGTCCTCGCTCGCCTGCACCGCCTCGGTGCCAATCATGATGCGACCCGCGCCACCGGTCCCCGTGCTCGCGGTGGTGTTGCCCTGCGCTCCCGTGCCTTGCGTGGTGCTGGTGTCCCGCGCGCCCGTGCTGGCGGTGCCCGTGCTCGCGGCGTTGCCCTGCGCGGTCCCCGTGCTCGCGGTGGCGTTGCCCTGCGCGGTGCCCGTGCTCGCGGCGTTGCCCTGCGCGGTCCCCGTGCTCGCGGTGGCGTTGCCCTGCGCGGTGCCCGTGCTCGCGGTGTTGCCCTGCGCGGTGCCGGTGTTCCGCGCGCCCGTGGCGGCGGTGCCCGTGCTCGCGGTGTTGCCCTGCGCGGTGCCGGTGTTCCTCACACTCGTGGCAGCGTTGGCTTGCGCGGTGCCAGGAGTCCGCGAGCCCGCCGCGGTGTTGCCCGGGGCTGTACCCGTTACAGGGTTGCCTCGCGTGTCGCCGACCGTGCTCGTGCCGGTGTTCTGCTCAGTACTGGTCGGAGTCCCGACGAGGCCCGCCAGCTCAGGGGACTCGACCTGCTCGGACTGTCCACTCGTGGCGCGAGCCGCCCTTCCACCTTCGTGTCCCTGGCGCTCGGCACAGCCCGTGACGCACGCGCAGAGACCCAACATTCCCACCCACGCCCATCGACTACCCATCCGCGCACCTCGCGTTCTCATTCGGAGTGACCTGCGAGGAGGTCCGTGCAAACGCCGTGCTCCAGCCAACCAGCCCGGGGGCCCGTGCGCTCGTCAGTCCCTGTCGGCGTCTGCTCGCCTGCTCCGTGGATGAACTCCACGAGAGGGCATCCCGCGCGGCAGCGCGGCGCTGAACCCGAGGTCACGGCGTGCGTGCCCACCCACCCATCGACACGCCATGGCTCGGTGCGAGCGGGATGGCTCGTCAACGCGACGTCACTCCGCGCGCGCCGCGTCGAATCGGCGACACATCAGCCCTCGATGCGTCCGGCCCCGACGTCGCTCAGCGCGGGCTCGCCATCGCGCGCGCCACGGCCTTCACGTGGGTTCGCACCAGCTCGCGCGACGCCATCAGGTCCGTGGCGTTGTCGGGCGTGTAGCCCAGGCACAGCACCACGTCGTCCTCGGGCGAAGCACGCACACCGAGCTTCATGTAGTCGAGCATTCGCGGCACGGGCTCGCCCTCCATGTCCTTCGTGAAGCGACCGAAGACGCCTGCCTTCGGGTCCCTGCGCGGCGCCGTCTCCTTCAGCGCGAACAACTTCCGCACCGCCGCGAGCACCCCGGGCTGCTCCACCATCTGCTCCGGCCGCGCGGGTCCACCCAGCTCCCACTCCAACAGCCGCAGGCAGCCACGCACGTACTCCACATCCGTGATGACCAGCCCGTACAGATACCAGTCCGCGCACGCCGCCTGGACCAGGCGCGCCTGCCCATCCGTCAGCCACCCGAACGACGGACACGTGAACGTCTCACACACCGACGAGCGATACACGCCGCAGTCGCGCAGGTCCGTCCCACCCGTCGTCAGCGGATGCCCCAGGCACCCCACCTGCTTGCGGTCCTTGTCCAGGAACCCCAGCAGCGGACACACCCGGACCGCCGGGAACATCGGCGCCGCTCGGCGCGCGTCCACCAGCTCCTTCGCCGCCGCGCTCCAGGCAGACGCCTCGTACGGCACCCGACGCAGCCGCTCGGTCTGCATCGCGAGCTGCTCCATCAGCGCCCCGCGCGAGTGGTCCCTGAAGTTGTAGAGGCCACAGCAGGCGCCACACGAGGCGCCCCCACCGGGCTGGCAGAGGTGGAAAGAGACAGACACCCTTCACATCTTACGAACACCAACGATTAATGCAGCCGAAACGTAGCGAGCGAGCAGTCGTTTCACACACTCCGAGCAGTCTGCCGGGCGTCGGAGTGTGAAGCCCGAGCGGGGTGGGTTCAGAACCACTCGGGGCGCATCCGGGCGTAGGAGTCCTCGCCGGTGCGGCACAAGTCGACGAGCAGGGGCACGCGGGGCAGCTCCACCGCGAACCAGTACTGCGCGGCGGCGAGCTTCCCCTCGTAGAAGTCCGAGTCGCCCTGGCCGCGCGCCAGGCCCTCCTTCGCCGCGGCGGCCTGCTCGAGCCAGCGCCACGCCACCGCGAGGATGCTGAACAGCTCCAGGAAGTCCGCGCTGTGGCGCAGCATCAGCTCCACCTCGCCCGCCATGCCCTTCGCGCCCAGCTCCGAGACGAGCTCCGCCACCGCGCCACACGTCCGCTCGAGCGCGTCACCCCACCCAGCGTCCACGCCCGCCGTCTTCGCGCGCGCCACCGTGCGGCCCACCTCCCGCGCGAAGGTCGCCAGCGCCGCGCCGCCGCCCGCCACCACCTTGCGGCCGAGCAGGTCGAGGCCCTGGATGCCCGTGGTGCCCTCGTGGATGCTGTTGAGCTTCTGGTCCCGGAGCCACGCCTCCGGCAGGTACTCGCTGGAGTAGCCGTAGCCGCCGTGCACCTGCACCGCGAGCGCGTTCGCCTCGAAGCCGCGCTCGGCCGGGAAGCTCTTCGCCACCGGCGTGAGCAGGTCCACCAGCAGCCCCGCGCTCCGGCGTGTGTCCTCGTCCGTGGCGTGTGACGCGAGGTCCGCCTGGTACGCCGCCGTCACCAGCAGCGACAGGCCGCCCTCCACGATGGCCTTCTGGCGCAGCAGCATGCGCCGCACGTCCGCGTGCTCGATGATGGGCGACTGCGGCCGGGTGGCGTCCTTCGCCCCGGCGGGCCGCCCCTGCGGCCGCTCGCGCGCGTACGCCACCGCCTCATGGTACGCCGCCGACGCGGTGGCCACGCCGTTGAGGCCCACCATGATGCGCGCCTCGTTCATCATCTGGAACATGCACGCGAGCCCCCGACCCGGCGGGCCCACCATCCAGCCGCGACAGTCACCCGCCTCGCCGTAGTTGAGCGCGAGGCTGGGGATGCCCTTCCAGCCAATCTTGTGGATGACGCCCGCCACGCGGACGTCGTTGTCCACCAGCGCGTCGCCCTCGCGCCGCCGCGCCGGCACCGCGAACAGGGAGATGCCCCGCGTGCCGCTCTCGGGGCCCTCGGTGCGCGCGAGCGTGAGGTGCACGACGTTCTCGGTGAAGTCCTGGTCGCCGCCGCTGATGAAGATCTTCGAGCCCTGGATGCGCCACGTGCCGTCCGCCGCGGGCGTCGCGCGCGTGCGCACGTCCGCGAGGCTGCTGCCCGCCTGCGGCTCGGTGAGGGCCATGGTGCCGGTCCACTCGCCCCGGTACAGCGGCTCCATGAAGGCCTGCTTCACCTCCGGCGAGCCGAAGACCTCCAAGAGGTGCGCCGCGCCGTGCGTCAGCCCCAGGTACGCGTACGCGCTGAGGTTGGCGGCCATGAGGTACGCGCTGGCCAGCGCGTGCACCGTCAGCGGGAGCTGCTGTCCGCCCACGTCCGGAGGCCGGGTGGCGGTGAGCATGCCCAGCTCGACGAGCCGCGGGTACAGCTCGCGCATCAGCGGGTGGACCTTCACGCGGCCGTCCTGGAAGGACGGGGGCTCCAAATCCAGCGTGCGGTACGTGGGGTAGAGCACCTCGCGCGCGAAGCGGCGGGCGCTGTCGAGCAGCAGGCCGAAGGTCTCGCGCGAGTGCTCGGCGAAGGCGGGAAGCGTGCAGAGATGCTCGACGTGAATCACCTCGTCGAGCTGGAAGTCCACGTCGCGGTCCGACAGCAGCGGATTGGGGCGGGGCGCGCTCATGCCCGCGTTGTTAGCAGGAGCGCTACCAGGAGGCGATGGCCTCGTCGAAGTCCACGGCCTCCTCGTCGTCGTCGCGAGGCGCGTGGGTTCGCAGTGCGGAACGTCGCCACCGCTTGCCGGGACCGCGAGGCGTCTGGTGTCGCTCGCCCAGGACCTCCAGCAGGCCGGACGTCATCGCCGCCTCACCCAGGCCCTCCAGCCGCATGGGGCGACGCAGGCGCCCCAGGAGGCGCCGCCGCGCCGGGCCCGAATCCCAGTTCGAAGATGTTGTGCTCCACATGACACGCTCCTGCTCCGGGAGGCACCCGCTGCTGCTTGCACGTACGACTCCTCAACTTGGGTCTGCCCTCCGGTCCGTGCCATGTGGGGAGCGCTCGCCCCTTCGCCGGCCGCTGGCTGGCCGACCCGGAGACCGGGCGCCCGTCCGCTCGGCCCCCGGCCTCGAACGACCGCTCAGCTGTCCGCGTTGACCGTTCACCGGCGTCGTCCACGAACGCACTGTCCGCTGGCGGATAACCCCGCGCATGCGACGCATGCTCCTGCTGCTGCTGGCGATGGCGGTGTGGGTTCCCTCCCTGCAACTGGGGTTTCGTCCCGACAACCCCCGGGACTGGGTGCCGGCGCTCGCCGCGCGGCAGCGGGCCCTGGCCCTGGTGGCGGAGAGCCCCGAGCGCGACGTGCTGCGTCGGTCCAATCCGGAGTGGGACCTGATGGCGCGCACCTTCTGCGTGCTCGCCTTCGCGAACCTGGCGCTCCACGAGCCGGAGCACAGGGCGGAGCACCTGGCCGTCGTCGACACGCTCATCACGCGCACGCTGGAGGACGAGCGGGGCGGGGTGGACACGTTCCTCCTGCCGTACGTGCACGCCGCGCCGTTCCGGGACGCCTCGGGGCGCAGCCTCTTCATCGAGGGCGAGGTGGCGTTGATGCTCGCGGCCCGACAGCTGGTGGAGCCGCGCGAGGCGTGGGCGCGGCCGCTGCGCGAGCGGGTGGACCGCGTGGCGGCGCAGCTGGAGCGGGCCCCGCTGCTCTCGGCGGAGAGCTATCCCGACGAGGGCTGGATTTTCTGCAACACCGTGGCGCTCGCCGCGCTGCGCCTGTCCGACGCGGTGGATGGCCGCAGCCACGCCTCGCTGCGCGAGCGGTGGGTGCGCTCGGCGCGCGAGCACCTGATGGACGCGCGCACCGGGCTGCTCGTCTCCAGCTTCACCCATGAAGGCGCGACGCGGGACGGGCCGGAGGGCTCATCGCTGTGGCTCGCCGCGCACATGCTCCAGCTGGTCGACGCCGACTTCGCGCGCGAGCAGTTCGAGCGCGCCCGGGAGGTGTTCATCGGCGAGCGCCTGGGCTTCGCCTGGGCGGCGGAGTGGCCCGCGTCGGACGCTCGCGCGGAGGACATCGACTCCGGTCCGACGATTCCGCTGGTGAACGCGAACGCGGGCTCGAGCGGCCTGGCGCTGGTGGCGGCCTCGGCCTTCGGCGACGAGGCGCTGCTCATGGGGCTGTCCACCAGCCTGCGCTTCGCCGCGTTCCCGATATGGGAGGACGGCGGCCTGCGCTTCGCGGCGGGCAATCCGCTGGCCGATGCCGTGTTGCTGTACGCCCTGACGCAAGGTCCGCTGTGGCGGCGAGCGCTGTCACCGCGAACGCTGGAGGCCCACCGATGATGCTCACCCGGAGGTCGCGCGCGCCCAGGGTCCTCATGGCGCTGGTGTGGGTCGCCGTCTTCCTGCTGCTGCACCTGGCGGGAGGCCGGCAGTATGTCGGCGTGCTGTCGGGCACCCGCGTGGGGGGCGCGCCCGAGCTCGTCTTCGGGCTCCTGTACGCGCTCACGTGGTTCGGCGCCGTGCTGCTGGCGCCCATCCTGCTCCTGGCGGGCCTCGCGGACGCGGCGCTGCCCCGGCCGCCCTCGGCGAAGCGGCGCTGAGCCTCAGTGGCTCAAGCGCTCGGTCAGCCAGACGCGCACGTAGGACCAGTCCCGGCGCGCCGTCGCCTGGGACACCTCGAGCACCCCGGCCGTGTCGGGCAGGCTCAGGCCCGCGAAGTAGCGCAGCTCCACCAGCCGCGCGAGCCGGGGCTGGAAGGACTCCAGCTCCGACAGGGCCTCCTCCAGCTGGAGCACCTCCAGCTCGGCGCCCGCCGGTGCTTCGTCTCCCAGGTGACGCAGGCTCACCCGCTCGCGCCTCGCCGCGCGACGCAGGAGGAGCGGCGCCCGGGCCCGGTCCACCAGGACCTTGCGCATGGCGCGCGACGCGGCGCACAGGAAGCGGGGACGGGACTCCAGGGTGACGCCCGCCGCGAACAGCCGCGCCCAGGCCTCCTCCACCAGCCGCACGGGGTGCAGGGGCGTGAGCTCGGACACCTCTGGCGAGAGCCTCCACTGGAGCTCCCGACAGGCCGCCGCCATCAGCGCATCCCGAGCGCCCGCGTCCTCTGCCCGCGCCCCGTCCAGCAACTCCGCCAGCTCCACCGTGCTCATGTATCCCCCTCGGTCCTACCTGGACCGCCCCCGGAACCATCTCCGTGCTCCTTCTTAACGACGGATTCGCCGGAAATCCTTGAGTGGCTGGAAGTAGCCCTCACCCGGCAACAATCCCACCCGGGCGGGTGGGGAGGCCGCACGGACTGTTGACTTGCTCGGCGGAGGGCCTCGTCAGGCGCCGCATCCGATACAGCCTGTCGACATGGATAAAAGGCATGACACAGCTGGCGGTTTGTTCGTGATTGGCTTGCGTGACGCGAGTTTGTTCCATGGAGACAGTGGAGCACTGTTCCAGGGGTCGACGTCCAGCTCGAGCCTGCTCACACGCGGGGAAGGAGCAGACGGGCGGGGTGGAGTGGACCCGTTTACAGCGATGTCTCGAACACACGAGCATCGCCATACATGTCTTGGTCTCTTGTCTCGCAGCGCGTGTCGTCGTCGTGTCGTGTCTCGCGTCACGGTCCTGCTGTTTCGAGAGGGCGTCACGCCGTGTCGCGGTCCAGCTGTTGGCTGGTGATGCTGTCCTGGATGCTGATGCTGGCGTGGAGCTCCGAGGCCCAGGCGCGGACGCGCGCCGCGAGTGTCATGGACCTGAAGGACGGGTGGCTCTACCGCTGGGGAGACTCGCCGCTGGCGCCGGACGGCGTGCCCGTATGGGCGAAGGCGCCCGACAAGGTCGACTGGAGGTCGATGGAGGCGCTGAAGGTCCCGCCAGGGCGTGAAGCGCACACGATGTTGTGGGTGAGCATCCCCATTCCCCAGGGCGGGTGGGGCGAGCCGGCGCTGATGCTGGGCTCGGTGACCAACGCGTACGAGGCCTATGTCGACGGCCAGCGTGTCTACGCGAACGGGAAGCTGAACCCGTCGGGGACCGAGGTGCGCGAGTCCATCTGGGCGCAGCTGATTCCGCTGCCGGCCTCCGCGCAGGGCTCGCGGGTGCTGCTGCGCATCCAGAGCAGCACGGCGGCCATGGGCGTGAGCCAGCACGCGCAGGTGGGGCCTCGCCACGAGCTGCTGGCGCGGGTGGTGCGCACGGGGCTGGGCTGTCTCATCACCGGCAACCTGCTGCTCGTCATCGCGCAGGTGGCGCTGGGCATGTCGCTGCTGGGGCGGCAGCGGCGCATGTTGTTGGCGCTCGGCGTGTTCTCCGCCGGCGCGGGCGTGCTGCTCGTGGGCACGAGCGGGGTGGTGAGCGCGGTGTGGGGCGTGGAGCTGTCGCTGTGGCGCGCCACGTTCCTGGCGGCGTACTGCGTGCTGCCGGGGCTGGGCTGGTTCATCCAGGAGGGCATCCTGGAGGGGCGCGCGCGCTGGTTCAGCGCGGTGGTGTGGACGGTGACGGTGCTCGCCGCGCTGCAGGCGGTGGTGGCCATGGTGGACCTGGGGACGGCGAGCCGGCTGTTCCAGGTGCTCATGCTGTACTCCATCCCGGTCCTGCTGACGTACGTCATCGTCGCGGTGGTGGCCGCGCTCCGGGGCAACATCGACGCGCGCATCTTCAGCGCGGGCCTGGGGGTGCTCACCCTGGTCCTGGTGGCGGCGATGATGCCGCTGTTGGGCTGGGTGAAGATGGAGGGGATGTTCATCCACTGGGGGTTCCTCGCCTTCACCGCGTCGCTGGTGGGAATCGTGGCGCGGCGCTCCTCGCATGTGGTGCGCTCACTGTCGTCGCACGCGAGCCAGCTGGAGGCGCGGCGCAAGGACGTGCGCGAGCTGGCCGAGGGCATGGGCACCGGCGCCGGGGAGCTGGCCACGGTGGCGCAGCAGCTGCGCACCTCGAGCGAGGAGCAGACGGACGGCATCGGTCGTCAGGCGACGGCGCTCAAGGAGCTGGAGCAGACGGTGCAGGAGATTCGCCAGGGCTCGCTGGTGACGGCGGACAAGGCGCGTGTGCTGGCCGAGTCCATCGTCGCCGCGGAGGAGGCGGGGCGCGACGGCGGCGCGGCGCTGGACAAGACGCTGACGAACCTGGAGGCCATCCGCGAGGAGGTGTCGGAGATGGCGCGGCGCATCCTCGCGCTCGATGAGCGGACGCGGGAGATCGCCGGCATCGTCGACACGGTGAAGGGGCTGGCGGACCAGTCCAACATGCTCGCGGTGAACGCGGCCATCGAGGCGGCGCGCAGCGGCGAGCACGGCCGGGGCTTCAGCGTGGTGTCGCGCGAGGTGCGCAGCCTCGCGGACCAGTCCATCCTGGCCACCCAGCGCATCCGCGAGGTGCTCGAGGGTGTGAGCAGCAGCATGCGCGAGGCGGCGAAGATGAGCGAGCAGGGCGAGCAGCGCGTCCGGGTGAGCGTGGAGGCGGTGCGCGTCTCCGGCACGCAGCTGCGCAAGCTCGCGGGCATCATCGGCGACACGAGCAACAGCGTGCGGCAGATTTCGGCGGCCGTGTCACAGCAGGACGCGGGCACGTCCCAGATTGCAGTGGCCATCCAGGACATGTCCGGGCAGATGCAGCAGACGCTGCGGGTCGTCGAGGAGACGCGCAACGTGACGCGCTCGGTGCAGACGCTGGCGGAGAGCATGGCCGGCTCGGCGCGCAAGGCGATTGAGTCCGGCACGCTGGGCAGCTGAGGGAGCGCGTCTCGTCCACGCTCCTCGCGGCGTGGGCGAGAGGGGTGAAGCGGCCTCAGTGGGCGGCTTCACCGCCGCCGCACAGGCCACTCCAGTGGTAGTAATAGGGCGTGGGTGTGGTGTCGCCCCAGGTCTGGATGACGCCGCGGCACTTGCAGATGACCACGCCGGTGGGCTCACCGCTCATCGAGGGGTCCGCGTAGTAGTAGTACTCCCAGGCCGTCGTCCCGTCGCAGACGTCGCTGGCGCTCCGGGACGTCCCGTCCTGGACCTGCTCCTGGCCGTCGTGAGCGACTCCACAGCCCGTGAGGACCGCGGCCGTCAGCATGACTCCCAGGAAGTTGCGTGGATGCATCTCGTGCTCCTTGCGGGGTGAGGTACAGATGCTATTCCATGACGGATGCCATCCGGCTTACGGCTCGATGGGGCCGGCGCAGAGCGGGTGGAAGGGACCACAGGCGAAGCGCTGGGTGCAGAATCCACCCCCCTGGGTGGGCCAGGCGTAGGCCACCGTCTCGGGGGCACCCGGAGGACAGTCGAGGGTGTGCGAGTCGACCCGGCACCAGTCCGCGGGGTCACACGTCCACGGGTCCGAGATTCGCTGGTGCGTGGACGTGTCCCGGGCCTGGGGGCTCTTGGCATCGGAGTCCGGACCACAGGCCGTCAGGAAGAAGGCCACCACGACAACTCCACTTCGCTTCCGAAGGTTCATTGCGTGCTCCCATTGCGTGAGGAGGCACAGCCTCGCCCGGAGGGCTGACACGCGGCCAGGGCCGTGATGCGGGCGCCGTGGCCGGGTGCGTCACCCGGTGCCGAGGCCGTGGCGGCGCGGGGCGGGGATGAAGGGGCGCTCGCTCCTGGAGCATTTGCGTGTTTGCCACGCGGGTGTGGTCGAATCGCGCAAGAAACCGCGCTCCAGGACTCCTAGGGTGGCATCCGGGAGGTCCGGGTGGAGGGAGTGGTCCGCATGCGGCGCATTCGAGTCATCGACAGTCATACAGGTGGAGAGCCCACGCGGGTGGTGACGGAGGGCGGCCCGGAGCTGGGCACGGGCGACCTGGCGAGCTTGCGCGAGCGGTTCCGGGAACGCTTCGACGACTTCCGCAAGGCCATCGTCTGCGAGCCCCGGGGCTCGGACGTCATGGTGGGCGCGCTGTTGTGCCCGCCCGTCAGCCCCTCGAGCGTCGCGGGCATCATCTTCTTCAACAACGTCGGCTACCTGGGCATGTGTGGCCATGGGACCATCGGCGTGGTGAAGACGCTGGAGCACCTGGGCCGCATCGGCCCGGGCGTGCACGCGCTGGAGACGCCCGTGGGCGTGGTGAAGGCCACCCTGCATCCGGACGGGAGCGTCAGCATCGCCAACGTGCCCAGCTATCGATGGGCGCACGACGTGAAGGTGGACGTGCCCGGGCACGGCGTGGTGCGCGGGGACATCGCGTGGGGCGGCAACTGGTTCTTCCTCACGCGCGCGACGAACCCGCCGCTGGAGCTGGCGCGGGTGCCGGCGCTGCTCGCGTACACGTCCGCCATCAAGCAGGCGCTCGCGGACCAGGGCGTCACGGGAGAGGGGGGCGCGGAAATCGACCACGTGGAGCTGTATGCGCCGTCGCCGACGCCGGGCGTGGATGCGCGCAACTTCGTGCTGTGCCCGGGGCTCGCGTATGACCGTTCTCCGTGTGGCACGGGGACGAGCGCCAAGGTGGCGTGCCTGGCCGCGGAGGGCGCGCTCGCCGAGGGCGACACGTGGGTGCAGGAGAGCATCATCGGCAGCCGGTTCCAGGCGCGCTACGTGCGTGATGGCGAGCGCGTCCTGCCCACGATTACGGGCACGGCGTCCGTCAACGCGGAGGCCACGCTGCTGGTGGACCCGAAGGACCCGTTCGCGTGGGGCATCGGATGAGCGCCTTCGACTGCGTCATCGTCGGCGGTGGCATCGTCGGCGCGGCGCTCGCGGAGGCGCTGTCCACCGAGGGGATGTCCGTGGCGCTCGTCGAGGCGCGCTCCATCGGCACGGCGACCACCGCGTGCGGGATGGGGCACCTGGTCGCGATGGATGACAACGCGGCGGAGCTCGCGTTGACCGCGTACTCCGTCTCGCTCTGGCGGCAGCTCGCGCAGGGACTGCCGCGCACCGTGGAGTACGACGCGTGCGGCACCTTGTGGCTGGCGGCTGATGACGAGGAGATGGCGGCTGTCTCCGCGAAGGTCGCCAACTACCGCGCCGCGGGCGTGAGGGCCGAGGTGTTGGATTCGGCGGCGCTGTACGAGGCGGAGCCTGCGTTGGCTCCCGGGCTCGTCGGTGCGCTGCGGGTGCCGGATGACGCCGTGTTGTATCCGCCAGTCGCCGCGCGGACCTTCGCGCAGAGGGCACAGGCGCGTGGGGCGAAGGTGATGACGGGATGTCCGGTCCGGGAGCTGCGGCCCGAGGGCGTCTTCCTGGCGAACGGGGAGGTACTGAAGGCCGGGCGGGTGGTGCTCGCGGCGGGCGTGGCGAGTCCCTCGCTCTGTCCGGAGCTGCCCATCTCTCCGCGCAAGGGACATCTGCTCATCACGCGGCGCGGTGCTCCCGTGGTGCACCACCAGCTCGTGGAGCTGGGATATCTCAAGAGCGCGCATGGCACGGATGGGGCATCGGTCGCGTTCAATGCGCAGCCTCGTGTCACGGGGCAGTTGCTGCTGGGGTCGTCGCGGCAGCCCGGGGAGGCGAGCCGTGAGGTGGAAGCCGCCATCCTGGAGCGCATGCTGAAGCGCGCGGCGATGTTCCTCCCGGGGCTCGATGGCTTGCAGGCGCTGCGCGTGTGGACGGGGCTGCGTCCGGCGAGCCCGGATGGACTGCCGCTGCTGGGTCCGCATCCGGAGAAGCCGTGGCTGTGGCTGGCTTGTGGGCATGAGGGGCTGGGCATCACCACCGCCACGGGCAGCGCACGGCTGGTCGCGGACCAGATGCTCGGGAGGGCGAGCGCCATCGATGTGGCGGCGTACTCGCCCTCGCGCTTCCTGGGTGAGGCGACTCGCGAGGTGGCGCATGCGTGAGGGCGTGCCGCGGGGCGCCTCGACGCAGGTGCGCCGCTCATGGATGGGCGCTTCGTCGTTCGATGCCGCCGGTGGGCTGAGGCCTGCGCAGGAGTCGCGAGGCGTGTGGCTGCCTCGTCGTCGCGAGGTGTCCCATGGGTGAGCCGTCGCGGAAACCACCTGCCTCCGTCACGCTGCGCATCAACGGGCAAGCCGTCACCGTCCCCTCGGGCACTTCGGTGGCCGCGGCGCTCGCGATGACGGAGCGGTTCGTCAGTCGCGCGGACCTGGGTGGACGTCCTCGTGGCCCGCTGTGCGGCATGGGCGTGTGCTTCGAGTGTCGGGCCACCGTCGACGGTGTGTCCGAGGTACTCACGTGTCTGACGCCGTGTCGTGATGGCCAGGAGGTGGCGACCGATGCGTGAGACGTGTGACGTCGTCATCGTCGGCGCGGGACCCGGTGGACTCGCCGCCGCCTGTCATGCGGCCGAGGCGGGGTTGAAGGTCCTGGTCCTCGATGCGCAGCCCGAGCCCGGTGGGCAGATCTGGCGCGGTGAAGCCCGGACGGGGAAGAACCCGCTCGCGCGCAAGTGGCTCACGCGCTTCGCGGCCTCGGGTGCTCGCTTCCGTCCTGGCGCGCGGGTCATCGCCTCGCCCGCGCCCGGTGTGCTCCTGGTGGAGGAGGGCGCCTCCTCGCTCGCCGTGCACCACGGTCGCGCCATCCTCGCCACGGGCGCACGTGAGCGCTTCCTCCCGTTCCCCGGTTGGACGCTCCCCGGCGTGCTCGGTGTCAGCGGTCTCCAGGTGCTCGTGAAGGACGGCCTGCCGATTCGCGGCAAGCGCGTGGTCCTCGCGGGCACCGGGCCGCTGCTCCTCGCCGCCGCCGCGACGATTCAGTCCCACGGCGGTGAGGTCCTCTCCATCGCCGAGCAGGCGCCCGCCGCGGACCACTGGCGCTTCGCGCTCCAGCTCTGGCGCCATCCCTCGAAGCTGCTCCAGGGCGCGGTGATGACCGCGAAGCTCATCAGCGTCCCCTCGTCCACGGACGCGTGGGTGCTCGCCGCCGAGGGCACGGACCGCCTGGAGTCCGTGCGCCTGTCCGTGCGAGGCCACGAGGAGCACCTGCGCTGCGACTACCTGGGCGCGTCCTATGGCCTCGTGCCCAACCTGGAGCTACCCCGGCTGCTGGGCTGCGAGGTCTCCCAGGGCGTGGTCCTCGTGGACGACCGACTGGAGACCCGCGTCCCTCGCGTGCACGCCGTGGGCGAGCTGCTCGGCATCGGCGGCGTGGACCAGGCGCTCGTCACCGGCGAGCTCGCGGGCCTCGTCGCCGCGGACCGTCCCATCCCCGAGTCACTCGCCCGTGCCTGGCGAGGCGTGCGCGACTTCTCCGTCCACCTCGCGCGGCACGACGCCCCCCGCGACGAGTTGCGCCGACTGGCCCGGCCCGACACCCTGCTGTGCCGCTGTGAAGACGTGCCCCTGTCCGCGCTGGAGGGCTGCGCGAATCTGCGCGAGGCGCGCCTGTACGCCCGGCTGGGCATGGGCGCGTGTCAGGGGCGCACCTGTGGCCCCGCGGCGCAGACGCTCTTCGGCTGGTCGGGCGAGGACGTGCGCCCGCCCTGTCTCCCCGCGCGCATCGCCAGCCTGCGCCTTCCTCCCTCCGACGTTTCCCCTTCCCACACGAGCAAGTCATGAGCCTCTGGTCCGGTGTCCTCCCCGCCATCACCACCCCCTTCAACGCGGACCTGTCCGTCGACCACGGCGCGGTGCGCTCGCACGTGCAGTGGCTCATCTCGCAGGGCTGCACGGGCCTCATCCCCTGCGGCTCGCTGGGCGAGGGCGCGACGCTGACCTCCGAGGAGAAGGCCGCGCTGATGCGCACGTGCGTGTCCGCGGTGAAGGCGCCCGTCATCCCCGGCATCGCCGCGCTGTCCACCGCGGAGGCCGTGCGGCTGGCCCGCGCCGCCGAGGAGGCCGGGTGCGCCGGCCTCATGGTGCTGCCGCCGTATGTCTATTCCAGCGACTGGCGCGAGATGAAGGCGCACATGTCCACGGTCCTCCGCGCCACGAAGCTGCCGTGTCTGCTCTACAACAACCCGGTGGCCTACAAGACGGACTTCACGCCCGCGCAGCTGGCGGAGCTGGCCGCCGAGCACGACAACGCGGTCGCCGTGAAGGAGTCCTCCACCGATGCCCGCCGCGTCACCGGCATCCGCGCCCTGCTGGGCGACCGGCTGACCCTGGGCGTGGGCGTGGATGACTGCCTCGTCGAGGGCGTGGAGGCGGGCGCGCGCTTCTGGGTGGCCGGGCTGGTGAATGCCTTCCCCGCCGAGTCGGTGCGCCTGCTCGAGCTGTCCCTGGCCGGCAAGAAGGACGCGGCGTTCGCGCTGTACCGGTGGTTCCTGCCGCTGTTGCGCCTGGACACCGTCCCCAAGTTCGTCCAGCTCATCAAGCTGGTGCAGCAGGAGATGGGCTGGGGCCACGAGCGGGTGCGCGGGCCCCGGATGGAGCTGGTGGGCGCCGAGCGTGAGGAGTGCCTGCGCGTGCTGCGCGAGGCGTTGGCGAACCGTCCCGCGCTGTAGGGCGATTCGTGGTGTGACGTAGCCGAGGTCGAAGCTTCGAGGGGCACGCCCGTGTCCCTCCCCGACGTGAGGTAGTGGCATGAGCTGGATGGGATTGTCGTTGATTGGCGCCGGGCGCGGCGAGCCCGGTGGCGCGACGTTCACCGGATGGAACCCGGCGGAGGGCGTGGCGCTGGAGCCGCGCTTCCACGCCGCGCGGCCGCATGAGGTGGAGCGGGCGTGCTCGCTCGCGGCGGAGGCGGCGCCGTCGCTCGCGGCCCTGTCCTCGCGGCAGCGCGCGGTGTTCCTGGAGCACATCGCCGAGGCGCTCCTCGCGGCGGAGGCGGACTTCCTCGCGGTGACGCCGAAGGAGACGGGCCTGCCTCCCGCGCGCATCCAGGGGGAGCTGGGCCGCGCGGCGGGACAGTTCCGCCAGTTCGCGCGACTGTTGGAGGAGGGCAGCTGGGTGGACGCGCGCATCGACCACGCGCTGCCCGACAGGAAGCCCCTGCCGCGCGCGGACCTGCGCTCGATGCTGCGCCCGGTGGGACCGGTGGCGGTGTTCGGCGCGAGCAACTTCCCGCTCGCGTTCTCCGTGGCCGGAGGTGACACCGCGTCCGCGCTGGCCGCGGGCTGTCCCGTCGTGGCCAAGGCGCACCCCGCGCACCCCGCGACGTCGGAGCGCGCGGCCCTGGCCATCCGCGCCGCGGTGGTCGCATGTGGCCTGCACGAGGGCGTCTTCTCGCTCCTGTTCGACGCGGGCACGGAGGTGGGCGCGGCGCTCGTGCGTCACCCGGCCATCCGCTCGGTGGGCTTCACGGGCTCGCGTCAGGGAGGACAGGCGTTGATGGCGCTGGCCGCCTCCCGTCCCCTGCCCATTCCCGTCTTCGCGGAGATGGGCTCCATCAATCCCATCTTCGTGTTGCCGGAGGCCCTGGCCGCGCGACCCGAGGCGATGGCGGACTCGCTGGCCGCGTCGATTCTCCAGGGGGCGGGACAGTTCTGCACCTCGCCCGGCCTGGTCGTGGCGGTGGAGGGTCCGGGGTACGAGGCCTTCCGCGCGCGGCTGGCGGAGAAGCTCGGTGCGGCGTCGCCAGCGCCCATGCTGACGCCGAACATCGCCGAGCGCTTCCGAGAGGGCGTCGGCCGGCTCGCGGCGCGCACGGACACCCGGACCTGTGTGCGGGGTGAGTCTCGGGCGGCGCTCGGGGCCGCGGCGTTGTTCGAGGCGCCAGCCACGGTGGTGCTCGCGGAGCACGCGCTGACCGAGGAGGTGTTCGGCAGCTGTGCGGTGCTGACGCCGGCGAAGGACGCGGCGGAGCTGGTGCGCGTGGCGTCCGGGCTGGAGGGACAGCTCACGGCGACGGTGTTGATGGAGGCGGGGGACACGGCGGTGGCGGCGGAGCTGTTCCCCGTGCTGACGGACCGCGTGGGGCGCGTGCTGGTGAACGGCGTGCCCACGGGCGTGGAGGTCTGTCCGGCGATGGTGCACGGTGGTCCCTTCCCGGCCAGCTCGGACGGGCGCTTCACCGCGGTGGGCACCGGCGCCATCCGCCGCTTCGTGCGGCCCGTGTGCTACCAGGACGTGCCGGATGCGCTGTTGCCGGTCGAGCTGCGCGAGTCGAACCCGCTCGGCCTGTGGCGCACGGTGGATGGCGTGCTGAAGCGGGGGTGACTCGACTCCCAGGTGGCGCCACGTCCACCCGGGAGTCGCGCCGCGTCTTACGGCCCCGTGTCGAAGCGGGCCTCCAGCTTCACGCCTGAGTACGGCGTCCGGGCGTTGAGCATCAGATAGATGTAGCTGCCGGTCGGCGGTGACGGGATGTCCACCGTCTCGTCATTGCCTGACAGGTAGGGCCGGTGGTCGTATGTCGTGAGGCTGGGCCACGTCGCGGCGCGCACGTACAGGTCCGCGTTGCCCGTGCCGCCGCTCATCTGGAAGCGCAGGTTGCGCGCGCCATTGGGCACCCACAGGTAGAAGTACTGCAACCCGCTCGTCGCGGACAGCGGCCCGCGGTAGCAGCCGTTGCCCAGCATCCTGGAGTCGGAGCCCGTGCACGGTGTCCCCGTCCCTGGCCCCGGACCTGGATTCACACAGGTGCTCGGGTCGCTCGCGGTGGCCACGCACGTCAACCACTCGTGGAACTCCGGGTCGTTCGCCGTGCCCAGCGCGTCGAGTGACTGGCGATACGCGGCGTAGCTCCCCGCCCGGAACTGTCCCAGGAACGCGCCCACCTGGTCCGCGTGCCGCTCGAACATGAAGCGCACCGCGAGGTAGCCCCACGTGTACACGCGCTCCGTGCCGCTGTTGTAGTCGTTGCGCAGAATCTGGCTGAGCTGGAACGCCTTGCCGGCCCCCACCGCCACCGCGCTCGCGTTGTCGCTCTTCTTCGAGATGTACTCGGCCAGGCCCTCAATCCACCAGATGGTGGGCTGGCTCACGCTGGCGCCGAAGTCGCCCTTCATGTCGAAGCGGCCATCCAGGTAGTGCACGTACTCGTGCTCCAGGTTCCATATCTGGAACGTGGGCCGCACCCACTCCGCCTCGTAGGCGATGAACCGCGCCTGGTTGCCCGACGCGGAAGGGTCTCCCTCCAGGTACATTCCACCGTTGTTCGTGTCGATGCCGAACAGCGCGCCCGCGTATGTCTGATAGTCCAGGCTGCTGTCGAAGATGACCATCTCCAGCGCGGTGTTGTTGTCCCCGGCCACCGGCACGCGCCCCGTCTTCAGCATGTCGTGGAAGTACGTCTCCTGCGCGGCGAGCTTGGCGCAGCTCTGGCTGAACTGCGAAGAAGTCATGTCCTGCGCGCGCATGCGCAACGTCGCGCCGCAGTTGTACGTCACGCGCAACACCGCCTGCTCCAGCGTGCGACGGAAGTCACAGATGCCGTAGTACGCGCAGTTCGCGCCGTCGTAGTAGTCCGCCATCTCCGCGGCGCCCACCCAGACGCCCGCCGTGGGCCCCGTCATCTGGTGGTTCGCGATGAGCGCCCGCACCCGGGGCCGCGCCTTGTCCTGGAGCGCTCCCGGGTACTGGAGGAAGCGCGCCAGCTCGCGCGCGGCGTTGACCGCGAGGTACTGGTTGTCGGTGCCCAGCAGGTGCTCGGTGCGCAGACCGAAGGACTCCAGCGCGTCGATGAGGGAGCTGTCCTGCTGCACGGCCGCGACGAAGGCCGCGTCGTAGTGTCCCCGGAACAGGCCGACGAAGACGTTGTTCGTGGCGGCGCGCATGTACCAGAACGTCTCGGCGGTGGTGTTGAAGCGGTCCAGGAGCCCCTTGAACGTCGCCAGGTGCCGCGCGCTCTCCCCCGCGCTGTCGATGAGCGTCACGAACTCCCGCAGCACCGCGCCGTGCGCGTCGTTGACGTCCCGGAAGTGGCTGTTGGCGACGAAGGCCGCCAGCGCCGGACGGATGGCGTTGCCGAGCGCCGTGCCGTACGCCCCCACCACGTCCGGACTGTAGAACTGCACGTAGTACCCGGCCCGCAGGAACAGGATGAGCTGGAGCGTCTGCCCGCTGTTGTCCCCCACGTAGCCCTGTGCGCTGGTGGTGAGCGCGTTGGCGATGGTGACCATCTTGCTCTCGATGAACACCTGCCGGGCCAGCGTGCCGGTGACGCCGAACAGCGTGTTGACGCACGCCTCCGTGGAGCCCTTCACCAGCGTGACGAGCGCCGCGCCGCTGGCCGAGCCGAAGGCCGCCGTGTCACAGGCGGCCAGCAAGGAACGGCCGGGAGGCGGCGGCGCGAGCTCCTGACGGAGTTGCTCCGGCGCGACGTCCGGCGAGCGCTCGTCGGGCTGGATTTTCTGATGGGCGTGCTCCAGCCCATGCAGGCGCTGGGCGGACCCGGTCGGTGGGGGAGCCCCAGGGCGGGCATCCGCTCCTGGGGCGAAGATACCGATACAACACAGGGCGATGACGATGTGACCGCGACACCAATCCGTGAGGGGACTGCGCATGGCTCGTGCTCCTCGGGGTGGGGGGCTGTGCTGCAACGGTGTCGCCCTCTGCGAGGGACACCGACGTGGGTTTCACGCGGTGTTCACGGTATTCCCGAGCAGATGTGTCGTTCTTGTATCTTTCCCACGCGAGGATGAATGGAATCACCAAGGGCCGAGGGCCGCGCGGTGGCGAGCCCCGCGGCCCTGGTGTCTTCGCGAGGTCAGCCCCCGGGGTTCCTGCAGAGGAGGGGGTCGATGGCGGTGGCGATGCAGGTGAGCCACTGGTGGAACTCCGCGTCATACGCGGTCCCCAGCGTGTCGAGCGACTGTCGATACGCCAGGTAATCTCCCGCGCGGAACTGGCCCAGGAAGATGCCCACCTGGCTTGCATGTCGCTCGAACATGAAGCGCACCGCGAGATAGCCCCAGGTGTAGATGCGCTCCGCGCTGTCGGAGTAGCTGTTGCGCAGAATCTGGCTGAGCTGGAAGGTCTTGTTGTTGCCCGTTGCCACCGCGCCCGGGTTGTTCTGCTGCTTGTCGATGTACTCGGCGAGGCCTTCAATCCACCAGATGGTGGGCTGGCTGGTGCTGGCGCCGAAGTCGCCCCACATGTCGAAGCGGCCGTCCAGGTAGTGCACGTACTCGTGCTCCAGGTTCCAGACCTTGAACGAAGGCCGCAACCACTCCGCCTCGTGGAGGATGGCGCGAGCCTGGTTGCCCGGAGCCGACGGGTTTCCCTCCAGGTACATGCCGCCGTTGTTCGTGTCGATGCCGAACATGGGCCCGGCGAACCTCCGGTAGTCCTGGCTGTTGTCGAAGATGGCCATCTCCAGCACGGCGTTGTTGTCGCCGGCCACCGGCACGTTGTTGGGCATCAGCTTGCCGTGGAATTCGATGTTCTCCACGAAGAGGAGCAGACAGGTCGCGAACAGCTCCAGGTCCGCCATCTGCTGAACACGGAGGCGAAGCTGGGGGCTGCATTCGTAGGTCGTGCCGAGTACGTCCTGCACCAGCGCGGTGCGGAAGCCACAGATGCCGTAGGCCGCGCAGTTCGCGCCGTCGAAGTGCTCCGCCAGCTCCGCGGCGCTCACCCAGACGCCCGCCGTGGGCCCTGTCTTCGAGTGGCTGTCGAGGAGCGCCTTCACCCTGGCGCGCGTCCGGTCCTGGAGGGTGCCGGGGTGTTGGAGGAAGCGGGCCAGCTCGCGCGCGGCGTTGACGGTGAGGTGTTCGTCATCGGTGCCCAGCAGGTGCCGGTTGCGCGTGACGAAGGCGTCCAGCGCATCGAGGAGGGATGCGTCCCTCCGCACGGCCGCGACGAAGTCGTCGTCGCCGTGGCTGTTGTACAGGACGAAGAAGACGTTGCTCGTGGCGCCGCGCATGGACTCGGACGCCAGGGCGGTGTCGTCGAAGCGGTCCAGCAGCCCCTGGAGCGTCTCCAGGTGTGACGTGGTCTGCTTCGCGCTGTCGATGAGCGTGACGAACTCGGACAGCACCGCGCCGTGCGCGTCGTTGACATCCTGGAAGTGGCTGTTGGCGACGAAGGCGACCAGGGCGGGGCGGAGGGCGTCCCGCAGCGCCGTGCCGAAGGTCCCCACCACGTCCGGGCTCCGGTCCTGAGCGTAGTACCCGGCCCGCAGGAACAGGATGAGCTGCAGCGTCCGCGCGCTGTTGTTCCCCGCATAGGCGCGCGCGTCGGCGGTCAGCGCGTGTGCGATGGTGAGCATCTTGCTCTCGGAGAACACCTGCCGCGCGGGCACGCCCTCGATGTCGAACAGCTTCTGGAGACAGTCCGGCTCGGCGCTCTTCACCCGCGCGACGAGCCTGTCTCCGCTGGCCGTGCCGAGGGCCGCCACGTCGCACGCGACCAGGGGGCGGGCGGCGGCGGGCGGCGCGAGCGGTCGGCGCAGGTACTCGGGCGCGACATCGGGCGGGCGCTCGTCGGGCCTGATGCGCCGGTGGGTGTGCTCGTGTCCGTGCCGCTTGAAGAGGGGCTCGGCCGGTGCGGGGCCCCCGGGGCGGGCGGCCGCTTCCAGTGAGAAGAGTGCGAGGCAGAGGGTGAAGAAGAGATGACGACGACACTCATCCATGTTGGGACGGCGCATGTGTGCTCCAGGGGTATGAGCTGCCGCACGGTGTCGAGGGTTCCAGGCAGACACCGGCGTGGGTTAAACGGAGGGCCTGCGGACCCTTGGAAAAAGAACAGACACCCATGGAAACGACCAAAGGGCGTGAGGCGTTGGAGCACTGGCGGGTGGACTTCATGGGGCGGGTGACGAACCCGCTGTTCGCGGAGGCGCTGTTCGACCGGGTGCCGGACATCGTCTTCTCGGTGAAGGACATCCAGGGCCGGTACGTGTGCATCAGCGAGGCGTGCGCGGAGCGCTGCGGGCTGAAGAGCAAGGCGGCGGCGGTGGGGCGCACGGCGCACGAGCTGTTCCCCCAGCACATGGCGGACCGCTACGTGCGTCAGGACGAGAAGGTGTTCCGCACGGGGCGCCCGCTGGTGGACAACCTGGACCTGACGCTGTTCAACAACCGCGAGCCGGGCTGGTGTCTGACGAGCAAGGTGCCGCTGTTCGAAGCCACGGGCGAGGTGATGGGGCTGGCGTGTCTGTCCAGGGACATCCATGAGCCGGGGCGCGCGGGGCTGGTGGACGAGCGCTTCGCGGCGACCATCGACTTCATCCAGGCGAACTTCGGGGAGCGGCTGCGCATCGACGCGCTGGCGCGGCGCGCGGGCATGTCCGCGGCGCAGTTCGAGCGGCGGATGCGGCGCATCTTCCAGCTCTCCGCGGGGCAGTTCATCATGAAGACGCGCATCGACGCGGCGGCGGAGCGACTGGTGGAGGACGTGCGCGAGCCCATCGCCGCCATCGCGCTGTCCGTGGGCTTCTGCGACCAGAGCGCCCTGTCACGCCAGTTCAAGCAGGTGACGGGCCTGAGCCCCCGGGAGTACCGGCAGCTCGTCGAGTCCGTCCCCGGCACCGCCGTGTCCCGGCGCAAGCGCTGAGCGGCTCGGGGGCTTCCCCAAAGCCTGTCAGGTGTGATGCGCTCCTTGCTGGCCATGAGAGCCTTCATGCTGCCTGGGTCCATCGTCCTGTTCCACGTCGTGGCCCTGGGGTTCTTCGGGGCCTGCGCGGCGTGGCTCGTCCAGGAGTCCCTGCTGCTCGGCGGACGTCGGGCGATGAGGGGTTTCGCGGTGGCCTCGGGCGCGCAGGTGCTGTTGTCCTTGAGCACCGTGAGGGGGCTCTGGGTCGCGCGACGCTGCTGTCCGCCCGCGCGCGGGTGGGGACGTATCTTCAGTTCAGGGGTTGGTGCTGGGGCCGTCCTCTCGCTGACGCTCACTTGCGGGCGGCGGGCGCGGGGGGCGCGCGCTCCTTCCACGGGTCTCCGCCCACGCCGGAGTCCACGAGCTGGAAGGGGCTCTCTCCGTTCATCCGCACCAGCCCGAGGCTGGGTACGGAGGCGGACCCCTCGGCGGTGATGCCGCCGGAGCAGGAGTACTCGCTCACCTCCAGCGTCCTGTCGGCGAGCGTCTCCAGTTGGATGATGCCCAGCACCATGAAGACCCTCATCGGCACGACGATGGCGGTCTCCACGGCGGCCTGTGCGGACTGCCTCCCGCAATCCCGTGTCTGTCATTCGAGTTCATGGCCCTCCGGCCGGTTGAACCCAGGCTTGCTGGAGATGTCAAGCATTGGGGTGCAATGAGATGACAGGTCGCGTGTCTGGCATCAGGTATGGAGAGAGGGATTCCCAGCGGGCCGCAGCCGTCCCTCCCGGGGAGGGAGCCGCCGGGGCCTTGTCCCACGGGACGATTGTCGGATGGTGGAAAACCCGGGGGTGCAGAAAGGGCGGTCCCTGTGCGGACTGTTAAGGTCACGTGCGCTCCATGTCCCCTCCCCACTCCCC
>NZ_SRLW01000154.1:0-23326 GCF_006518215.1 Myxococcus sp. AB025B | reverse complement strand
AACGGGTTCGCCTCGACGGGAGCGCTGGTGTGTCCGGGCGCGGGCGTCGGGGGCAGGGCGAACGCGGTGGCCTCGCCGCTCGGCGACTCGACGTCGAAGGCGAACGGGTCCGCCTCCGGCTGGGGCTGTGCGGGGACGGGCAGCGAGTCGTCGGAGAAGTCGAAGTCGCGCGCGGTGCCGAGCGTGTCTGGCTGGCTGAAGGACGAGGACGGGTCCAGGTCCACGGGCGGCGCCAGCGCGTCATCGGAGAAGTCGAAGTCGCGCGTGCCGTTGGCTCGGGCGGGCGGGGCGGCCTGCTCCGGGAACGCGGCGTTGGGCATCGGAATGGCCACGACACGCGTCACGTCGCGGTCCTGGCGCGCAGGAGGCTCCGCGTCGTCGAAGCCCGTGCCGAACGCATCCGCCTGGGGCGCGGCGCCGGGCAGCGGAATGGCGCCGGCGTCGTCGCCGAAGGCGTCCTGGGGCGCGGCGCCGGGCAGCGGAATCGCGCCCGCGTCGTAGCCGTAGGGGTCGGCCTGAGGGGCGCTGCCGGGCAGCGGAATGGCTCCTGCGTCGTGGCCGAAGGCGTCCGCCTGGGGCGCGGCGCCAGGGAGCGGAATGGCCCCCGCGTCGTAGCCGAAGGCGTCCGCCTGGGGCGCGGCGCCGGGCAGCGGAATGGCGCTGGCGTCATGGCCGTAAGGGACGGCCTGTGGCGCGGCGCCGGGCAGCGGAATGGCGCTGGCGTCATGGCCGTAAGGGACGGCCTGGGGCGCGGCGCCGGGGAGCGGAATGGCCTCGGGACCCGCCCCCATGGCGATGGCACCCGAGGGAGCGGCGCCGGGCAGCGCAATGGCGCCGCCACCGAAGGCATCCGCCTGGGGCGCGCTGCCCGGAAGAGGGATGGCGCCGGCGTCGTCGCCGAAGCCGCCCGACTGGGGCGCGGCGCCGGGGAGCGGAATGGCCTCGGCGCTCGCACCCATGGCGCCGGAGGGCGCGGCGCCGGGGAGGGGAATGGCGGCGGCGGGCGCGCTGGCCTGTCCCGGGAGGGGAATGGCGGCGGCGGGCGCCGGAGCGCTCACGGCCTCGGCTTTGATGGGGAAGGTGGTCTGGCACCGGGCGCATTTGAGCTTCGCGCCACCCGGGGGGATCCGCTTGTCATCGATGTTGTAATTCGTCTGGCAAGACGGGCAGGAGACTTTCATGGGGTTCCTTCGACAGGACCGGCGCGGCGCAGGGTAGCAGAGGCGTTTCCAGCCCGGAAAGAACGCGCAAGCCCGCACTGCGGGCGTTGTTCCGCCCCCGCCTCCCCAGGCGAGCATCCGAGGGCCCCGTCGGCTCCGCGTTTCCGCCCACCGCGCGTTCGGCTCCCCCTCACTGGGAGGAGGTGGTAGGACCGACCCGGCATGGAACCCATCGTCATCCTCGGAGCGGGGCTCGCGGGCCTGTCCACCGCCCACTTCCTCCAGAAGCCCTGGCGCCTCATCGAGAAGTCCGAGCGCGTCGGCGGTCTCATCAAGACCGAGGTCATCGACGGGTGTTATTTCGACCCCACCGGCCACTGGCTCCACCTGCGCGACCCTGAAATCCAGGAGCTCGTCAACACGCGGTGGCTGCCGGGGCAGATGGTCCGCATCCAGCGCAAGGCGGGCATCTTCACGCGTGGCGTCTTCACCCGCTTCCCGTACCAAGTGAACACGCACGGGCTGCCGCCCGAGGTCGTCTCCGAGAACCTCATCGGCTACGTGGACGCCATCTACGGCGAGAAGGGCCGCGCCCTGCGCGAGCGCGAGCCCCGAGACTTCGAGGAGTTCATCCTCCGCTACATGGGCGAGGGCTTCGCGAAGAACTTCATGGTGCCCTACAACCAGAAGCTCTGGACGGTGCACCCGCGCGAGATGTCCGCCGCCTGGGTGGGCCGCTTCGTGCCGCGCCCCTCGCTCAAGGAGGTGGTGGACGGGGCGCTGGGCGCCGGCAGCGACGCGGTGGGCTACAACGCGTCCTTCCTCTACCCGCGCGAGGGCGGCATCGAGAGCCTGGCGCGCGCCATGCTGCGCGACCTGAAGGGCGGCGAGCTGAGCCTGAACACCGAGCCCACCTCCATCGACTGGAAGGCGCGCAAGGTGGTGCTGAACGACGGCCGGACGCTGTCGTACTCGGGCCTCGTCTCCTCCGTGTCCCTGCCGGGGCTGGTGCGGCTTCTCGCGCAAGGGGCCTCGGGCGTGCCCGACGAGGTGGCCGCCGCCGCGAAGCGCCTTCGCGCCACCACCGTCACCTATGTCGCCGTGGCCGCGCGCGGGCCCAACCGCCAGCCCTGGCATTGGATCTACCTGCCGGAGCCGGAGTTCCACACGTACCGCATCGGCTCGCCGTCGGCCGTCTACGACGCGCTGGCGCCCAGGGACACGTCCACCTTCTACGTGGAGTACAGCCACCACGGCGAGTTGGCCCCGGCCACCGCCGAGCAGTACGCGGTGCAGGACCTGCTGCGCTCCCAGATGATCCACTCCGCGGACGACGTCCTCTTCGCCCACGCGCGGGAGATTCCCCACGCGTATGTCCTCTACGACGAGGCCTACGGTCCAGCGAAGGCGGAAATCCTCCGTTTCCTGGAGCACGCCGGCATCCAGACGGCGGGGCGCTACGGGCAGTGGGAGTACTCGTCCATGGAGGACGCCATCCTCGGCGGGCGGGCCTGTGCCCGGACGCTGAACGGCTGACGGACGTCTGCGACTTCCGACGCATCTTGTCGACGGGTGCCGCGCGGCATGCTAGGCGGACCGGACTGTCGCTCGTCCGGACGTGATTCCATGGCACCGCACCTGTCCGTCGTCATCCCGGTCTACAACGAGGAGTCCATCATCGCCTCGGCGGCGGAGGAGTTGCGCCAGGGGCTGGATGCGCGTGGGCTCGACTACGAAATCATCTTCGCGGAGAACGGCTCGAAGGATGCCACCACGAGCATCCTCGATGCGCTGTGCGCGAAGCACCCTCGGATGCGCTGGTTCCACTCCGAGCGTCCCAACTACGGCGTCGCCCTCAAGGCCGGCATCCTCATGGCCCGGGGCACGTACGTCATCTGCGACGAAATCGACCTGTGCGACGTCACCTTCTACGACGCGGCGCTGCCGCGGCTGGAGCGGGGTGAGGCCGACATGGTGGTGGGCTCCAAGGCGGCCAAGGGCGCCAGCGACCAGCGCCCGCTCATCCGCCGCGCGGCCACGCGGGTGCACAACAAGCTGCTCAAGGTGACGCTGGGCTTCCAGGGTACGGACACGCACGGCCTCAAGGCCTTCCGCCGCGAGGCGCTCCTGCCCGTCATCCAGAAGTGCGTGGTGGACATGGACGTGTTCGCCAGCGAGTTCGTCATCCGCGCGTGGCGCGAGGGGCTGAAGGTGATGGAGATCCCCATCCAGCTCCACGAGAAGCGCCAGCCGTCCATCCACCTCTTCAAGCGCGTGCCCAACGTGCTCAAGAACGTGGGCAAGCTGTTCTACGTCATCCGCGTGCGCGGCACCTGACGCGAAGGGGAGGGCGCGCGCCGTGACGAGGATTGCGTCCATCTCCGTCGACCTGGACTCGCTGCCTCACTACTGCCGCATCCACGGGCTGCCGGAGTCGCTCCTGGACGCGCGCGCCCGCTCGCTGGTGCACCAGGTGGCGGTGCCTCGCTTCCGCGAGCTGTGGGACGCGCTGGGCGTGCCCGGCACCTTCTTCGCCATCGGCGAGGACCTGGAGTCGGACCCCGTCGCCGCCGCCGGCATGCGCGCCGCACACGAGGCGGGCATCGAGGTGGCGAGCCACAGCCACGCCCACGACTACGCGCTCACGCGCCGGGGACCGGACGCCATCCTCGCGGACCTGCGCCGCGCCGATGACGTCATCCGCCAGGCCACGGGCACGCGCCCGGTGGGCTTCCGCGCGCCGGGCTACACGCTCAACGCGGACCTCTACGCCGCCACCCAGGCGCTGGGCTACCAGTACGGCTCCTCCGCCTTCCCGGCCGCGCCGTACTACGCGGCGAAGGCGGCGGTGATGGGGGCGCTGGCCCTGGTCGGCCGGCCCTCGCGCTCGGTGCTCGACACGCCCCGGGTGCTGCTCGCGCCGCGCGCGCCGTACCGGCCGGACCCCGCGAATCCCTACCGGCGTGGCGCCGGCTCCGTGCTGGAGCTGCCCATGGCGGTGACGCCCGCGCTGCGCTTCCCGTTCATCGGCACCTTCGCCACCACGCTGCCCCTGCGCTCGCTGCGCGGAGCCTGGCGCGCGTGCCGGCGTGACGCCTTCTTCAACTTCGAGCTGCACGGGGTCGACGTGCTCGATGCGACGGACGGCATCCCCGGCGAGCTGGTGCGCCAGCAGCGGGACTTGCGCGTCGGCGCGGCGCGGAAGCTGGAGCGGCTGCGCGAAATCTTCGGCTGGCTGCGCTCGGAGTGCGACGTCGTCACCCTGCGCGACGCGGCCGGGCGCCTGTCCGCCAGCGTCTGAGCTTCAGCGCGCCACCGCGGGCGAGCCGAGCACGTCCACCACCGCGTCGTGCACGCGCCGGTCCGTGAGCATCCACGGGTGCAGCAGCACGGGGAACCTTCGCTCGCTGGCGCCGGGCAGCCGCGAGCTGGAGGCGGGGAGGATGGTCAAATCCCAGGGCGTCCAGAAGCTGTGCACCTCCGTGGCGCCCCAGGGGCGCGGGTCCTGCTGGAGCGCGCGCAAGAGCCGGCTGCCCGGGCGCATCTGGGTCACGCCCTTGCCGCGTCCCAGGAAGGCCAGGCCCGTGCCCGCGTGAGGCCCGGAGATGGAGATGAAGCGCCGCACCACCAGCCTGCCGCCCAACAGCTGCACCCAGTAGCGGCTGACCAGCGCTCCCATGCTGAAGCCCACCACGTCCACACGACGGGCGCCGGTGCGCGCACGCAGCGCCTCGGCCTCCCGCGCCACCTGCCGCGCCAACGCGGGGATGCCCTCGCTGCCGTTGTTGGGGACCAGGGAGATGGCGTGGACGTGCGGCCAGCCCTCCTGCTCCAGCCGGCCGCGCAGGGCGTCGAAGGCGCTGGCGTCGTCACCGATGCCGTGCACCAGCAACACCGGCGCGCGCTGCTCCACGGGCGCCCGCCGCGGCGACACCGCGAGGGACGACGCCGTCATGGCGCACCCCTCGCAGAACCACGCCAGGGCCAGCAGGACGAGCATCGCGCGCATGCAGGGCGGGACATGGCGATGTCACTCCCCGCTCGCAAGGGCCCCCCGGCGCATCCGTTCACGCGAGTCGATGGCGCACACCCTTCCCGTCACGCAGTGCACTCCCGGCTGTCCATGAAGGGCCCCATCGGCGTCCACGCGACGAAACGGCCCCGCCCGTCGCTCATTCCCCTCCCGCGGGAGCCTACACCCAGGCGCACCCCGGTCGCGCCAGCCCCCCGGCATCCCCGGGGATGGCCGCCCTTCACGGACTGTCCGGAGCCCAACGCCACGTCCCCGGGCCCGGGCCCTGCGCGGGGGAGGGTTTCCCCACTCCCGGTGGAAGGGCCGGTGGTGTAAAGAGCCGGGACCATGCTGGAGCGACTCGGCGACCGAGTGAAGAAGGGCCTGCGCGACTGGACCGACCGCCTGGCCAACGACGAGCAGAAGGAACGGATGCAGGCCCTGGCCCGGCCGCAGAACGAGTACGGGGTGGACCCCTTCGGGTACAACCTGGACTTCAGCCTGTCCGCCGTGGCGCCCTTCCTGTGGCTCTACCGCAACTACTTCCGCGTGGAGACCTTCGGCGTCGAGAAGGTCCCCGCCGGCCGCGTGCTGCTGGTGTCCAACCACTCCGGCCAGCTGCCGCTGGACGGCGCCATGATTGGCGTGTCGCTGATGCTGGAGGCAAGCCCCCCTCGTGCCATGCGCAGCATGGTGGAGAAGTGGGTGCCCTCGCTGCCGTACGTCTCCACCTTCATGGCGCGCATGGGGCAGATTGTCGGCACGCCGGAGAACTGCCGGCGGCTGCTCGAGTCCGATGAGGCCATCCTCGTCTTCCCGGAGGGGCTGCGCGGCATCAACAAGCTGTGGCCCCAGCGCTACCAGCTCCAGGAGTTCGGCCTGGGCTTCATGCGCCTGGCGCTGGAGACGCGCACGCCGATTGTGCCCGTGGCCGTCGTGGGCGCCGAGGAGCAGGCCCCCGCGCTCATGGACCTCAAGCCGGTGGCGAAGCTGCTGGGCTTCCCGTCGTTCCCCATCACCCCCACGGGCGTGCCCTTCCCGCTGCCCACGAAGTACCGCATCTACTTCGGGGACCCGATGCACTTCTCGGGGCGCCCCGACGACGAGGACAGCGAGCTGGACAAGAAGGTCCGCACCGTGAAGGCGGCCATCCAGTCCATGCTCCACCAGGGCCTCAAGGAGCGCCGCGGGGTGTTCTGGTGAGCGATTACGCCCGGAGTCGCGGGACCAAGAGAGTGCAACCATGAGACCGGCCGTCGTCGTCACGGGCATCAGCGGCAACCTCGGCCGCACCCTCGCCAAGCTCCTCCACAAGCACGAGCGCATCATCGGCATCGACCGGCGCCCCTTCGTGGGCCGGCCGAAGGACGTGGAGATGTACGAGCTGGACCTGCGCAAGAAGAAGGCCGAGGACGTCTTCCGCAAGAACGAGGTCCGCGCCGTCATCCACATGGGCATCATGCACGACCCGCGCATGAGCGAGGAGGAGCACCACTCGTTCAACGTCGTGGGCACCACGCGGCTGCTCGAGTACTGCGCGAAGTACGGCGTGAAGAAGGTGGTGGTGCTGTCCTCGGCCAACGTCTACGGACCCAGCCCGGACAACTCCAACTTCCTCACCGAGGACGCGCCGCTCATGGCGGCCAGCCGCTTCTCCGGCGTGCGCGACTTGATTGAAGTGGACATGCTGGCGCATGGCTTCTTCTGGAAGCACCCTCACATCGAGACGGTGATTCTCAGGCCCGTGCACATCGTCGGGCCCACCATCAAGAACGCGCCCTCCAACTACCTGCGCCTGCGCCACCCGTGGATGATGGCGGGCTTCGACCCGATGATTCAGCTCATCCACGTGGAGGACGTCGCCCGCGCCATGGTGGCCGCGCTCCGGCCGGAGCCCAAGGGCGTCTACAACGTGGTGGGCCCGGGCGAGGTGCCCCTGTCCGCGGTGATGCGTGAATTGGGCAACTCGCCCATCCCCGTGCCGCACCCGGTGGCCCGGCCCCTGTTGGGCATGCTCTTCAAGTACCGGCTGGCCAACTTCCCGCCCCCGGAGCTGGACCACATCCAGTTCCTGTGCGCCGTGGACGGCAGCCGCTGGGTGCGGGACGTGGACTGGAAGCCCCGCCACTCCATGCGCGAGACCATCCGCGCGGTGAACGGCGAGTAGCCGTCACTCCCCGGAGGAAAGTCCGAGGGTCCCCTGACACGGTTGTCGTGCCTGGCACGACGCCGAAGGCTGGACCCTCTGACACGAGTGTCAGGACCCCGACGGCCCCACCCCAGGACTGTCGGCGCGCCCTCCTCGCAAGCCCTTGAATCTCCAGGTGCTGCGATGCGGGCTGCCCCGTGCGCGGGGCGTGGCATCGCCATTGCTCTAGTGGCCGGCGTCACCGCGCGGCGACGCGGGCCTGTTCAACACACCGTCGCCCCGCTCACATGTCAGGGCGCTCCATGGGGGAGCTCCCGACGCCCATCGACTCGGCCGGCCCCGAGCCGATGGGCGGATTCTTGTAGGGCACTCCATTGGGGAGTTCCCGACGCCCACCGCCTCGGCCGGCCCCGAGTCGGTGGGCGGTTTCTTTTTCAGCGCAGCTCGTCCGCGAACGGCCCCTCGTCCTGACGCTCCAGCAGCCAGGTGCCGTGCTGGTAGACGAACTCCGACGTGACGACCGAGACGTGCTCGGACGCGGAGGGCAGGCGCATCCACTGGATGCGGCTCTGGATGAAGGCCCGCGTGCCGTCCTCGGACAGCTGCCCGTCCTCGATTTCGTAGTCGGTGATGGTCAAGTCCCGCTCGTCGTTGAGCGCGAGGCGGGCGTTGGTGAACGCCTTGCGCTTCTCCGGGACGATGAAGCGGGCCGCGGAGCGGAAGTCCTTCCAGCGGATGACCTGATGGAACTGCTCCACCGTGGGCTTGAGTTCTTCCAGGTTGGATTTCTTGGATACGGTTGCGCACCCGGACAGGGCCAGGACGAGGAAAAGGGCAGGCAGGCGATTCACGAGGGGGACGGTAGCATCCGGCGCCCGCCCCGGACGAGGGCGGGGTGCTATGGTCCGGCTCCCCCGCCCGAGCACCGGAGTCGCAAGCCCTCATGGCCAAGTCGATGGTGGAGCGCTACGAGCAGCTCCTCCGGCAGGACCCCACATCTTCTGTTTTCGTCGAACTGGCCAAGGCCCTGCTGGAGAAGGGGGACGCGCCGCGCGCCATCGAGGTGTGTGAGCAGGGTGTCTCGCACCATCCGTCCTCGACGGTGGGCCGGGTGCTCTGGGGCAAGGCGCTCATCCAACTGGGCCGCCCCGCCGAGGCGATGGAGCAGTTCGACCGCGCCATCGCCATCGAGAAGGACAACCCCTACGCCTACAACCTGATTGGCGAGGTGTTGCTCCAGCGCGGGCTGTACCGCTCGGCGCTGCCGATTCTGCGCAAGGCCGTGGCGCTGCAGCCCAATGACGGCCGCGTGAAGCTGTGGCTGGAGCAGGCGCAGCAGGCCCTGGCTGGTGGCCCGGCGCCGGTCTTCGCCGACCTGATGGGGCTGGAGAAGGCCGCGCCCGAAGAGGGTGAGTCCGAGCCCGACGCGGCCAGGCCCGAGAGCGCCGAGAGTGCTCCCGCCGGCGCGTCGCCCATGGCGGCCGCGAGGCTTCGCGCCGCCGCGCTCGGGGACGCCGCGAAGGCCGCGAGCGCCTCGGGGCCTGGGACCGCGAAGAGCGCGGGCGCGCGGGCCGCCGCGGACCTGGCGAGCGCCGCCGCCGCGGGTGGGGCCGCGGGCCCGGAAGACGCGGGCGCGCCGGGCGTGGATGCCGCGTCCTCGACGGAGGAGGGGGGCGCCCGGGCTTCTGGGCGAGCGGAGGGGGATGCGTCCGACGCGGCGGCCTCGGCGATGGGCTCGGATGCCGAGTCGTCGGCCGACTCCCTGGGGTTGATCGACCGGCAGGTGCCGGTGCTCCGGCCCACGTCGGGCACCCAGCTTCCGAGCCTGGAGCTGTCCCTCTTCGACGAGGAGGATGGGGCCCGCTCCCCGGACACGAATGCGCCGACGGGGGAGGGCGCCGACGCTGGTTCCTCCCAGGACGGTCAGGCGTTGGACCCGGCCGCCTTCGAGGGAGGCCCCGGTGCGTCCCCTGAAGCGGGCGCGGTGTCCGACGAGACCGGTGAGCAGGCGCTGCTGCGCTCCAGCGAGTTCACCACCGCGAAGCCGGTGGTCCCCGCGGTGTCCACCGACTCGACCGAGTCGGACGAAGAGCAGGCGCTGCTGCGCTCCAGCGAGTTCACCACCGCGAAGCCGGTGGTCCCCGCCGCGTCGGGCGGGCTGCTGGGGGATTTGCCTCCGCCCGAGCCCACCGCCGCCACGCCCGTCGTCGCGCGCGCGCAGCCCCAGGCGCGTGGCTCGGGCTCCAAGCGCTCGCTGCTGGAGGACCTGCCCGACGCTTCGGACGTCCCGGGCGCCACCGGCCGCGCGAAGGCGGGCGCTCCCAAGCAGGACACCGAGGCGCTCACCGCCGCCTACGAGAAGGAGCTGCGGCAGAAGCTGGCGCGCGAGGCGGCCAAGACGTCCTTCCTCAAGCGCAACGGCGTGAAGGTGGCCGGCGCCGCCGCGCTGCTGATGGTGGTCATCGCCGTCATCGTCGGCGTGGTGCGCATCCGCGCGGCCACGGGTGGCCAGACGCTGAACGAGGCCCTGGCCAGGAGCGAGGACCTCATCACCCAGGACACGCGCGCGTCGCTGGACGGGGCGCTGCAGCAACTGGACCGGGCGCTGGACATGGACGAGAGCAGCAGCCGCGCCTGGGCCCTCAAGGCCTGGACGCACGCGCTGCTCTTCGCGGACCACGGCCTGTCCCCGGAGGACCGGCTCAAGGCGCTGGAGGCCCTGGAGAAGCCCGGCGTGAAGGAGGCCGCGCCGGGGCTGGCGCTCGCCACCAACGTCCTCGTGGCGGATGACCGGGGCCGCGAGCCCGCGCGCCGCGCGCTGCTCGCCGCGACGGAGGAGAGCACGGAGGTCCACGCGCTGGCCGCCAGCCTGCTGCTGGCCGCCAAGGACGAGAAGAAGGCGCTGGAGCGCTTCGACCGGGCGCTGCGGGCCTCGCCGTCGAACGTGCGCGCCCTGGTGGCGCTGGGTGGCTACTACCTGGCCTCCGAGGACTTCCCGCACGCCATCGAGATGTTCGGCAAGGCGCGCACCAAGTCCCCCAAGCACCCCGTGGCGCGCATCGGTCAGGCCGAGGCGCGGCTCGCGCTGGAGCAGGACCTGGAGGCGTCGCTTTCGGACGTGGCGCCCCTGGCGGGAAGCCCCGAGCTGCCCGCCGCGCTCGGCGCCCGCCAGCAGCTGGTGCACGGCCGGCTCCTGTCCGCCGTGGGCAAGCACGACGAGGCCCGCGCGCTGCTCGCCAAGGGCACGCAGGGGCCGCTGGCCTTCGACTTCCAGCTCGCGCAGGGCGCGGCGAGCCGGGCCGCCGGGAAGCTGGACGCGGCGCAGTCCGCGTACGAGGCGGCGCTGAAGCTGCAACCCAAGAGCGACGAGGCCCGTGAGGGGCTGGGCCGCACGCTGCTGGACCGCGACCGCGAGCGCGACGTGCTCACCCGCCTGGAGGCGGACGGCGGCCGCAAGGTGGCGCTGGTGCGGGGCACCGCGTACGCGCGGCTCGGGGACTGGAAGCGGGCTCGCACGGAGCTCGCGCGCACGCGGGTGAACGAGCGCTACCCGCCGGAGGCCGTGTCGCTGCTCGCGCTGGCGGACGCGGCGGAGGGCAACGCGGCGCAGGCCCGCGAGCTGCTCGAGAAGGCGCTGGCCGCGAGCAAGCGCCCGCGCAACGACATGCGACTGGCGCTGGGGCAGGTGTACTGGCGTGAGCGCGCCTTCGACAAGGCGCAGTCCCAGTTCGAGGAGGCGCAGAAGGACCCCCGGGACTACGAGGCGTCGTGCTCGCTGGGTCGGCTCATGCTGGCGCGCGGCCTGCCGGACATGGCGCTCAAGCCGCTGACGCAGGCGGTGGAGCGCAACGGCTCGCACGGCGAGGCGCGTGACGCGCTGGGGCGCACGCTGCTGGCCCTGGGGCGCACGCCGGAGGCCCTCAAGCAGTTCGAGACCTGGCAGCTCGACAACCCGGGCAGCGCGGAGGCGCACAAGGGCTTCGCGCTGGCGCTCTTCCACTCGGGGCGTCGCAAGGAGGCCGAGGGGGCCGTGGGGCGCTCGGCGAAGCTGGCGCCGGACGACGCCGAGGCCCACCGGCTGCGCGCCGCCATCCTCTTCGCCTCGGGCGACGCGAAGGGCGGCTTCTCCGCGCTGGAGCGCGCCAACAAGCTGAACCCGAAGGACCCGGACACCTTCTGCGAGATTGCCCACGCGTTCCTGCGCCAGGGCAACCCGGACAACGCGGACGCGGCCTTCGCGGCGGCGCGGCGCGAGGGGCCGGATGCCACCTGCGGCCGGGTGGGGGAGCTCTACGCGCAGCTGCCCAGCGGAGGCCGTCCCGCGGCGCGGACGCTGGAGGACCTGGCGTCGCGCGCGCCCACCGTCTGGGACAAGGCCTTCGCCCAGGCCACCATGGCCCGGGTGCTGCTCGGGGCCGGCGCGGTGAAGGAGGCCCGGACGGCGGCGGAGGAGGCCGTGCGGCTGGCGCCCTACCAGGGCCGCTCGCACCTGGCGCTGGGCCTGGTGGCGCTCAAGCAGCGCCAGGAGCCCGTGGCCAAGGCCTCGCTCTTGAAGGCCGTGGAGCTGGAGCCCACGGATGGACTGGCGCACCTGGCGCTGGCGGACGTGCTGGTGCGCGAGTCGGCGGAGCTGCCCCGGGCGGTGGAGTCCTATGAGGCCTTCCTCCGACTGGCCGGAGGAAGCGAGGATGCGGGCCGCGTGAAGAAGGCTCTGCCGTCCCTCAAGAAGAAAGCGGCCCGCTAGCGTGAGGAATCCTCCCCCCGGCTCGGGGCCCGAGTCCCCGTTGCTGCGAATCATGTGGGGCAACGCCTTCCTGCTGTCGGCGCTCTACCTGTTGGTGGGCGTCGTGGTGGAGGTGGCGCTGCGCTATTTCCCCTCGCTCTTCCTCCAGCGTCTGTCGCTGTCGCTGGACTCGCTGCCCGCCAGGGCCCTGGAGCTGATGGGGGCGATGGAGCCCTTGCGCACGGCGTACTTCAACGGGCGCATCCCCGAGTACGCGGTCCGCCTGGTCTTCGGCCTCACCACGGTGGCGGTCATCTTCCTGCTCGCGCTGGTGGTGGGCACCGTCATGGGCACCCTGCGCCACCTGCTCTCCCGGCGCACCCGGGGCGCCTGAGCCCAGGGGCCCGCCGTCAGTCGGTGCCCAGCGCGCGCCGGATGCGAGGCTTCTTCGCGCGCGCCGCCGTCATGGGCGCCACCTGCGGCTCGTGTCCCGCGGCGCGGGCCATGAGGCAGATCTCCACCACCTTGGGCCCGAAGCGCTCCCAGCGGCTCTCCCCCGTGCCCTTCACCGTGAGGAAGCCCTCCCGGTCGATGGGGAGCGCCGCCGCCAGGCCCAGCAGCGTCGCGTCGTTGAAGATGATGAAGGGCGCGACCCCCAGGTCCTTCGACAGCTCCTTGCGCCAGCGGCGCAGCTCCGTGGAGGCCAGCTCGCTGTAGTTCGTCACCAGCGGCGCGGCGGCCGCGGCGCGGGCGCGCGAGGCGGACGGCCCGCCCGTCAGCAGCACCGGCATCTTCGCGGGCGCGCACACGTCGCAGTTGCCGCAGGAGGTCTCCACGTCCTGCTGGCCGAAGTAGTGGAGGATGGCACCGCGCCGGCAGCGCTGGTCCCGGTCCGCGTAGGCGTAGTCCGTCATCCGCCGCAGCAGCTGGAGGTTCTGCCGCTCCTGCTCGCGCACGTGGGACAGGTCCATGCCCAGCTCCCGGAAGGGCATCCGCAGGAGCGCGCGGATGGAGCGCCCCGAGAACGGCCTGCGCACCCGCACCACGCCCGCCTTCTCCAACAGCCCCAGCGCGTGGCGCGTCTCGTCCACCGACAGGCCGATGCGGCGCGCGAGGATGGTCAGCTCCGTGGTGGCCTGCCGGCCGATGGGGAACGTCTCCACGAGCGACTTGAGCAGCCGCTGCGCGTCCGGGGAGTGGGGGTGCGCGGCCTGGGCCTTCTCCGTCAACAGCACCCCGTGCTCGCCCTCGCCCCGGCCGCCGCGCTCGAGCTTCCCGGCGCGCTCGAAGATGCGCAGCGCCGCGGACACCTCGAACTCGCTGGCGTTCACCATGCCCGCCAGCACGTGCACGCCCCGCTCGAACTCCTCCACCGACTGGAGCACGCCCCACACGTCCGCGAGCACCGCCTCCGAGGGGTGGCTGCCCTGGATGAGCCGCTCCTGGGTGTACACGTCCGAGTGGTTGAACAGCAGCACCGCCCGCGCATCCCCACCGTCGCGGCCCGCGCGGCCTATCTCCTGGTAGTACGCCTCCACCGCGCGCGGGATGTTGGCGTGCGCGACGAAGCGGATGTCCGGCTTGTCGATGCCCATGCCGAACGCGTTGGTGGCCACCGCCACCGCGTCCGGGGTGGACATGAAGGTGTCCTGCGCCCGCCGGCGCGCGTCGTCCTCCATGCCCGCGTGGTACAGCACCGCCTTGAGCTTGCGCCCGTGCAGCTCCGAGAACACGCCCTCCGCGGCCCTTCGCGTGGAGCAGTAGATGATGCCGCTGCCCCCCAGCGCCGCCAGGCGCGCGCACGCCTCGTGCCGGTCCGTGTCCCCGCCCACCTCCTGCTTGCCGAGGAAGAGGTTGGGCCGGTCGAACCCCATGGCGAACTCGCGCGGCTCCTTCATCAGCAGCACCCGGACGATGTCCGCGCGCACCTCCGGCGTGGCCGTGGCGGTGAGCGCCACTGTGCGCGGAGGCCGCAGCCGCTTGCGCACCTGTCCCAGCAGCGCGTAGTCCGGCCGGAAGTCGTGGCCCCACTGGGAGATGCAGTGCGCCTCGTCCACGGCGAGCAGGTCCACGCCCACGTCGGTGACCATCTGCACGAAGCTCGCGCTGCGAAAGCGCTCCGGCGCCACGTACAGGAGCTTGTACTCGCCGCCGCGCAGCCGGCGCATCCGCTCCGCCCGCTCCAGGTCCGTCAGCGACGAGTTGATGAACGTGGCGGAGATGCCGCGCGCGGTGAGCTGCTCCACCTGGTCCTTCATCAGCGCGATGAGCGGCGACACCACCAGCGTCAGCCCCGGCAGCAGCGTGGCCGGCAGCTGGTAGCACAGGCTCTTGCCGGCGCCGGTGGGCATCACCACCACGGTGTTGCGCCCGGACAACACGGTGGAGATGACCTCCGCCTGTCCCGGACGGAACTGCGTCAGGCCGAAGTGGCGCACCAGGCCCTGCTGGGCTTCCTCGAAATAGGGCAGGGCCACCGACATCGCTCGCATGTCCACCATCCTGGTCCAGCCGTCAACGCAAACCACACCCCGCCGTTCCTCACAGCTCCAGCCCCGGCGGCACGGGGACGGCCAGGCGGGCCCTCCTCCGCGCCACCTCCAGCACCCTCAACGCCGTGGCCTCCGGCTCCACGCGGCCGTCCACCACCACATCCCCCTCGCGCGCGTCCGCCGGGAGCGCGGCTCGCTCCACCACGCAGGCCCGGCCGCCCTCCAGCCGCACCACCTGCGCCCGCGTGTCCTCGAGCAGCTCCACCTGCACCAGCCCCACCAGACATCCCGCCATCACCCACGTCCTCCCGCCGCGTTCCATTCCCGCTTCGCCTCCCACTCCCCGTCCGGGAGCAGGCCTCGCTCCAGCATCGACACGAAGCCGCCGTCGCCCACCACCAGGTGGTCCAGCACCTTCACGTTGAGCAACCTCGCGCCGGCCACCAGGTGCCGCGTCAGCGCCACGTCCTGGACGCTGGGCTCCGGGTCTCCCGAAGGGTGGTTGTGCGCCAGGACGATGGCCGTCGCCCGGGACACGAGCGCCGCGGCGAACACCTCCCGCGGGTCCACCGGGCACGTGTTCATGGTGCCCTCCGCCACCCGCGCGTCGTGCACCAGCACGTTGCGCGTGTTGAAGCACAGCACGTGGAAGACCTCGCGCCTCAACCCCGTGAGGCCCGGTGTCAGGTACGTGTGGATCTCCCGGGGAGAGCGCAGCCGGGGCCTGCGCTCCGGTGTCCGCTGTGCGCGCCTTCCCAGCTCCAGCGCCGCGAGCACCTGCGCCGTCCTCCGTGGCCCCAGGCCCGGCACGTGCGCCAGCTCCACCGGCTCCGCCTGCAACAGCGCCTTGAGCCCCCCGCAGCGCTTCAACACCGCGAGGGCCGCGTCCATCGCGCCCCGCGAGCCCGAGGCCACGCCCCACGCCACGCACAAGAGCTCCGGGTCCGTGAGTGCCCGCGCGCCCAACCGGAAGAGCCGCTCCCGGGAGGACTCGGCGTCCACTCCCTTCCGCGCGCCCGTCGACTCCTCACCCACCTCATCCGCCGCCCACGCCTCGCCCATCCGCCACCCCGTCCCGCCCACCTGCACCGGCGCGGCGATTGAGCAAGGCGTGTGCCCGCTGTCTCTACCTGGAGCGTGCCGTGCCTACCCATCCCGACCCGCGCGACAGCGGCCCGTCCGGCGGACTGTCACCGCCCCTCCACGGGCCTGCCGCCCGACGAGCGCCCGTGTCCAGGCTTTGTCTCAGAAGCGGGAGATGGCGAAGAACGATTTGATCTTGTCGTTCGTCTCGCGAAGTCGCTCGCTCAGCGTCCGGACGAACGTCCACAGCAGGACGTACGCCAGGTCCTTGTCGGTGAACATGAGCTGGTCCAGCTTGGAGCGCTCGATGACCCACACCGCGCAGCTGATGTGGGCGATGGCGTCGGCGGAGCGGGGCGAGTCCTCGATTACCGCCATCTCACCGAAGTACTGGCCGGGCTCCAGGATGGCGAGCGCCTCCTCGCCGATGCCGGGCACGGACTTGGAGATGCGGACCTTGCCCCGGGAGATGACGTACATCTCCTGGCCGGACTCCCCCTCGCGGAAGAGGAAGGCGCCCGCAGGGTAGTCCCTGGTCTGGCCGAGTTGAGCCACCTTGGCGAGCTGGCCCTGGGTCAAACCCTCGAACAGCGCAACCTTCTTGAGGAGCTCGGCATCCATGAGGCCAGCTTCGTATCACGTGCCCGAGGGCCTCTGGTACCTTCGCGGCCTCAACGAGACAAGAGGGAAGGAGCCACCCGTGGCGGAGGAGAAGATCAACAAGGTGACCATCATCGGCTCGGGGCCGGCGGGCTACACCGCGGCCATCTATGCCGCGCGTGCCAACCTGGAGCCCGTGGTGTTCGCCGGTGGGCCCACGCTGGAGCACCCCCAGCGCGTGCCGGGCGGGCAGCTCATGGTGACCACGGACGTGGAGAACTACCCGGGCTTCCCGGAGGCCATCACCGGTCCGGAGCTGATGGAGCGCTTCCAGAAGCAGGCGGAGCGCTTCGGGACCGTCATCCACATGGAGAACGTGGTGAAGGTGGACTTCAGCTCGCGCCCGTTCCTGCTGGAGAGCGAGAGCGGCCTGCGCGTGCGCTCGGAGACGGTCATCATCTCCACCGGCGCCACGGCCAAGTGGCTGGGCGTCAAGGGGGAGGACACGTACAAGAACCGCGGCGTGTCCGCGTGCGCCACGTGTGACGGCGCGTTCTTCAAGAACCAGGAGGTCCTCGTCGTCGGCGGCGGCGACACGGCGATGGAGGAGGCCACGTACCTGGCGAAGATCGTCAAGCACGTCACCCTCATCCACCGGCGCGACTCGCTGCGCGCGTCCAAGGTGATGCAGGAGCGCGCGCTCAACAACCCGAAGATCTCCTTCCTCTGGAACTCCGCGGTGGAGGAGGTCCAGGGCGACGCGAAGGGGATGTCCGGCGCCGTGGTGCGCAACCTCAAGACGGGCGACAGCCAGCTGCTCAAGGCGACGGGCCTGTTCGTCGCCATCGGCCACACGCCGAACACGGAGCTGTTCCAGGGCATCCTGGAGACGCACCAGGGCGGCTACCTCAAGACGGTGCCGGGCAGCACCCGCACGAACATCCCCGGCGTCTTCGCTTGTGGTGACGTGCAGGACAGCTACTACCGGCAGGCGATTACCGCCGCGGGCACCGGCTGCATGGCGGCCATCGACGCCGAGCGCTGGCTCATCGAGCACGGCGAGTAGCTAGCCCGCGCAGCGCCGCGTGACGCATGCTCCAGGCCGGCCCGCTCCGAACACGAGCGGGCCGGCCTTTTTCGCGTCGAGCCGGGCACACGCGCCCGGGAACGGACTCGAGGACCCTCTCTCATGAGCACGAAGCAGAAGACGCTGGCGGTGCACGCCGGGACGCGGCTGACGGGGAGCAAGGCGGTGCCCGTCTCGCCGCCCATCTGCGTGGCGGCGGTGAGCTGGTTCGACAGCAGTGACGAACTGGACGGCGCGCTGGACGGCAAGGACTACGCCTACGCCCGCATCAGCGCGCCCAACACCACGCTGCTGGAGGAGGCGGTGGCGGCGCTCGAGGGCGCCGAGGCCTGTGTGGCCTACGCCAGCGGCATGGCCGCGCTGCGCTCGCTGTTCGAGGCGCAGGGCTTGCGTCCCGGGGACAGGCTGGTGATGCCGGCCGACGGCTACGGCGTCACGCGCGCGCTCTACAAGAAGCTGTGCGCGGCGCTGGGCGTGGAGCTGCACGCGCTGAAGCTGACGGACGCGGACGCACCGGCGCGCATCCGGGAGCTCCGGCCCCGGCTGGTGCTGGCGGAGAGCATCACCAATCCGCTCCTGCGCGTGGCGGACCTGCGCGTCCTCGCGAAGGCGAGCCACGACGTGGGCGCGGCGTTCGCGGTGGACGCGACGTTCCCCTCGCCCATGGGCCAGCGCGCGCTGGAACTGGGTGCGGACTACGCGGTGCAGTCCACCAGCAAGTGGCTCAACGGGCACAGCGACGCGCTGGGCGGCACGGTGAGCGGCTCGCGTGAGCGCATCGACGTGCTGCGCGCCGCGCGCATCCTCGCGGGCGATGTGCTGGGGCCGTTCGAGGCGTGGCTGACGCTGCGCGGGCTGCGCACGTTGCCGGTGCGGATGAAGGCGCATGCGGAGCACGCGGCCCATGTGGCGAGGCGACTGTCGGAGTCGCCGCTGCTCGAGCGCGTCATCTACCCGGGGCTGCCCACGCACCCGGACCACGCGGTGGCGCGCGAGCTGCTGAAGGATGGCGGGCCCATGGTGTCGTTCGAGATTCGGGGCGCGGGGCGACCGGAGGCCATGCGCTTCCTGGAGGCGCTGAAGGTGGGGCGGCCCGGGCCCTCGCTGGGGGATGTCTGCACGCTGGTGATGCACGCGGCCAGCGCGAGCGCGCGGCGCTTCACGCCCGAGGAGCGCGAGGCGGCGGGCATCCGCGAGAGCCTCATCCGGGTCTCCGTGGGACTGGAGGACCCGGACGACGTGGTGGACGACCTGCTCCAGGCCGTGGCCCGTGGGGTGGCGCGATGAAGATGGTGGATGTCGGCGCGAAGCCGAAGACGGAGCGGGTGGCGGTGGCGACGGGGCTTCTGCGCATGCAGTCCGAGACGCGCGAGCGCATCCTCGCGGGGAAGATGGAGAAGGGGGACGTGCTCGCGGCGGCGAGGCTCGCGGGCATCATGGCCGCCAAGCGCACTCCGGACTTCATCCCGCTGTGCCACCCCATCGCGCTGTCCGGTGTCGAGGTGACGCTCCAGCCCGTGGCCGAGGGACTCGCCGTTCGCGTGACGGTGCGCACCGTGGACCGCACGGGCGTGGAGATGGAGGCGCTCACCGCGGCGTGCGCGGCGGCGCTCACCGTCTATGACATGTGCAAGAGCTCCGACCGGGGCATGGTGCTGGACGCGGTGCGGCTCGAGCACAAGTCCGGAGGCCGCTCGGGGACGTGGGAGCGCGAGCCGGGGAAGAAGGCCGCCGCGTCCTCGCGTACCGGCCGAAAGCGTTCCGTGCGGTAGGTGCTCGTCGCTGCTTCTCGGAAGTGGGCTCGACCTGTCGAACAAGGCCGGCTCGCCCTCCGCCAGACGGTCGACTCTCGCAAGGAGAAGGGAGCGCGAGCATGCGAAGGGTTCCCAACTCATCGGGCCCGTCACGCGGCGCCCTCCAGCTCCTCGGCCCTCGCGGCTGGCTCCTCGTGGTGAGCGAGAGCCAGTGAAGAAGGTCGGCCCGTCCTCCGCAGGACGGGCGGTCGACTCTCGCAAGGAGAAGGGAGCGCGAGCAGGAAGGGCTCCCACCTCCACGCGGCCCCCGCCAGCCCCTCGCCCTCGCGGCGCATGGGGCCCGAGGGCGCGCATGACCCCGACGTCCGGCTCTCGCGGCTGCTCCACCGCGGATGCCGCACACGAGCGTTCACCGCCAGCGCCGCGCGTTCGCGCCTGCATGGTCAGAACGGGTCATTCGCCCACGGCCCCGTGCGGGCAAGCCACTGTCCGCTGCGCGACGTCGCGACTGTGTCCCCCCTCACGTCGCACCCTGCACCCGTGCCCTTCGGGGCTCCCCCTTGTCGGAGGGGACTCCCATGTTCGGTGGGCCATGCACGCCTGCCGGGGCGTCCTCGGCCAGGGAGGAGGTTGGAAGGGTGCTCGACGACAGGACGACCCGCTCCACCCTGGCCCTGCTCGCGGCCGTGCTCGGCGTCGGCTGCAGCGCGGGTGAGGGCGCTTCGGAGACCCCGCAGACACTGGTGGCCGAGGAGTCCCACGCGCGCTGCGGCGCGAGCGCGGACCGGCGCTCCATCTCCAACGACCCGACGGACTGCCGCCACATGCTCTTCGTCTGCGCGCCCGGGGAGAAGCCCTTCCTCGACGCCTGCGGCTGCGGCTGCGAGCGTCAGTGAGCCCTACGGAGCCTTCGCCTCCGCGCGGAGCCGCTCCAAGAAGAACGCGCCCACCACCAACGAGTGGGTGATGCGTCCCTCCAGGATGAGCCTGGGTGCATCCGCGCGCGGGTGCAGCTCCACCGCGATGTCCTCGCCTTCGTCCTGCTGCCCCGCATGCGCCTTCACGCAGTCGAGCGCCAGGAAGCTGAAGCACCGGTTGTCCTGCAGCGCGGGATTCGGGTGCACCCAGCCGAGCGGAATCACACGACCCGCCACGTACCCGGTCTCCTCCTCCAGCTCGCGCGCGGCGGCGACGGCGGGGTCCTCGCCCTCGTCCACCATGCCGCCGGGCACCTCCAGCGTGTCCGCGCCCGTGCCGAAGCGGAACTGCCGCACCAGCACCAGCTCGTCGGCCGGCGTCACCGCGATGACGTTCACCCAGTCCGCGCAGTCCACCCGCACCCGCGGGTGCTCCAGGTTCGTGCGAGGGTCCGCCCACTGGTCCTCGCGCACCGTCAGCACCTGGTAGTCATGCTCCATCCCCTGGCGCAGTCGCAGCCAGGGCTTCACCGTCCGGGACATGGGCACTCGCTTCCGGGGCCCGCGACAGCGGCGGGCCCCTTCGCAATCAGTTGAGCAGGGCCGCGCGCTCGCGCAGCTCCTGCGCCGTCAGCTCCAGCCGCTCACGGTCCGGTGCCTCGGGGGACAGCTCCAGGCAGCGCTCCACGTCGCGCAGCGCCGCCCGGTACGCGCCCAGGTTCGCCAGCAGCGCCGCGCGCGTGCGCAGCTCTCCCGGATGGTCCGGCGCCAGGAGCAACAACAGGTCCACCACCGCCAGCCCGCGCTCGCGGTCCTCGCGGCCCAGGTACACCCGCCGCAGGTTCGACAGCATCCGGTACGCAATCAGCTCCACCGGCGCGGGCGCCAGCATGGACCGGTCGAACTTGAGCTGCGGGGCCACGCGCTTGAGCAGCTCCTCGCAGCCGTGCTCCGTGAGGATGTCCCCCTGGTGGAACGGGTCCATCACCAGCTTGTGGTCCCCCGCGTCGTGCGCCACCAGGAAGTGGCCGGGGAAGGGCACCCCGTACAGCGCGATTCCCGCCCGACGCGCCACCTCCAGGTACACCACCGACAGCGTTATCGGCAGGCCCAGCTTCCGCTCCAGCACCTGGTCCAGGAAGCTGTTCTCCGGCGAGTGGTAGTTGTCCTCGTTGCCCCGGAAGCCCTCGATGTCCGACAGCACGTGACGCAGCGCCCGCAGCGGGGCCAGCGCCTCGCCCTTGTCGTGGAGCCGCTCCGCCTCCACCTGCACCCGACAGGCGAGCACGTCCAGCATGTGCAGACACGCCGGCGCGTCCAGCTCCGGCCTGTCCAGTGTGGCAATCGCCAGCGCCGCCAGGTCCAGGCGGGGAGGCTCCGCGGCCAGCGCCGACACCAACCGTTCCCGGGCCAGCGGCGGGCTGAATCCTGTGGTCATGCTCACGGCGGCAACCACTAACCCACGACGAGCCCGACAGCAAAGGCAGGCGGCCGAGCGTCAGAAGGTGGGCGGCGCATAGGGCAACCTCCCCTTGATTTCGGCGCGCAGCCCCATCTGGGCCGAAATCAACCCCGCCAGGATTCCGTCCTCGAACTCGAAAGTCGGGTGTTCCTTGAGTTGGGGGAAGTCGTGGGGATTGCGGAGCTCCTCGGGGGTGATGTTGGGGACGGCCTCGCGGGCCAGGCGCAACACCTTCGCCTGCTGTTGGGAAATCATCCGCTCGAAGAGCTGGGCGGACAGCTCCAGCATGTCCTGGGCCACGTCTTCCTTCATTGCGTATCTACTCCTGGGCGATGTCCCACTTGGCGCGGCGGTAGCTGTAACGGAAAGCCGCCGCGTCCGCCTCTTTCGCGAGCCCCTCGCCCTCCCGGCCGTCCAGGAAGGCGACGAAGTCCAGCTGGCGGTCCTCCCGGCCGAACTCGGCGTCGAACAGGCGGACCAGCTCGTTGGCGGGCAGGGTGCGCCGGCCGACGACGTCGACCAGGGGGATGGAGAGCCCCCGCAGCTCCTTCGAGGGCGCGTAGGACTTCCACACCAGCTCCGTGCACACCAGCGTCTGGTCGGAGAAGAAGTCGAAGTCGAAGTCGTAGGGGCGGCCCTGGTAGCCGAAGGCCCGGAGGATGGCGCGCGCCTTGTCCACGCGCGTCAGCCGGGGGCGCATGACTCCCAGGTAGTCCACGCGCATGCCGTGCTCGGGGCCGGTGAAGCTGACGCCCTCGCTGATGGACTCGATGATGCGCAGGGCATCTCCATGCGTGTCGGTCTGGTTGTACGCGGCCCACTTCGCGGGGAAGGCCGTGGCCAGGTGGCCGGTGAAGCTCTGGGGCTTGCCCTCGAGCGTCGCGAGCCAGGCCTTCACGTCCTTGTCCTCGTCGAAGTAGGCGGCCAGCTCCTGCTGGGTGCCCACGTACAGCTCCGCGTGCGGCCAGAAGCCCGGCAGGCCGATGTTGGAGAGGTACCAGTTCTGACGGGCCACCAGGATGTCACCGGGCTCCATGCGCTCGAGCAACGCCTGCACCTGCGCGCGGGAGATGAGCGGCTGGCCGGAGCGGTGCACGCGCGTGTCGCCCATCCACTCGGCCACCGCGCGCTGCACGGGGAAGAAGGCGCGCTGGGCGCTGTCCTGGGTGAGGTCCGTGGCGGCCTTGGCGAAGAGCACCGGGCCGCGCTTGATGAGCAGCCCCCTGGCCACCTCGCTGTTGAGCTTCATCTCCCGCATCACCCACGGGACGCGCGGCGCATCCAGCGCGCCGGCCTTCACCAGCAGCGGCCGCAGCTGCTGCTTGTAGCCGTCCCCGGTGAGCAGCTGGGTGGTGGTGCCCACGTGGATGACCTTCTCCTTGAAGCGGGCGAAGGCGCGCGCGGGCAGGCCGTACTCGGGGGCGGGCTCGTCCAGGAGGACCTCCAACTGCTTGCGGCCTCCGGTGAGCTCCGCGAACGTCAGGCCGTGGGCCAGCTCCGTGGTGAGCGCGCCGTGGGTGAGCAGGAAGCCCCAGGCGTGCTTCTTCGGCTGGGTGAGCAAGGGCTCCTTCACGAAGTCCCAGTAGCGCTGCCGGATGACCTCGGTGGAGAGGAAGTAGTCGAAGAAGGCGGCCCACGTGGTGAGCAGGCGCTGCTTCTGGTCCGGCGTGTACGGCTCGCTCTGCTTCTGCAGATACAGCGCGCGCGACGTCTTCACCTCCTCCGACAGCCGCCTGAGGCCCTGGGCGTAGCGCTCCAACTGGCGCAGGTCCTCCTGGGCCTGGGCCACGAAGGCGTCGTCCTCGAGCGCATAGACGCTCTGGGGAGGGGCGGCGGGCGCCTGGGGAGGCGGACTGGCGACGGTGAGCCAGGCGAGCAGCAGGGAGG